>JAQCFL010000426.1 GCA_027619375.1 Verrucomicrobiota bacterium
GCCTGATCTTGAATTGGAGAAGGAGTTGTGGTCGAAGGGGCTGCGGCGGGGGGCGGGGATTGAGGGGGCGGGGCGGGGGCCGTTGGCGGGACCGGTGGCGGCGGCGGCGGTGCTCCTGCCGGAAGGGTATCGGTTGGCTGGTCTGGATGATTCCAAGAAGTTGACGGCGGCGCGTCGGGAGAAGGTGTTTGAGGCGTTGCTGGAGGATGAGCGGGTGGAGTGGGGGTTGGCCTATGCGGAGGTGGAGGAGATCGAGGAGGTGAACATCCTGCGGGCCACGCATGCGGCGATGGCGAGGGCGGCGGGGGCGTTGCGGGTGGCGGTGGATTTTTGTTTGATCGACGGACTGAAGGTGCCGGGGTTTCCGCTGCCTTCACGAGGGGTGGTGAAGGGGGATGGGATCAGTTTGTCGATTGCGGCGGCCAGTGTCATCGCGAAGGTGAGTCGGGACAGGCGAATGCTGGGGTATGCGGAGGAGTTTCCGGAGTATGGGTTTGAACGGCACAAGGGGTATGGGACGAAGGTGCACCTGGAGGCGCTGCGAAGGCACGGGCCGTGTGCGATTCACCGTCGGACGTTTCAGCCGGTGGCGGAATTGCTCGGGTGCGGGAGTTGATCGGTCCGCCTGGTAGTGGAATTCGAGGGGGGGACTCCGCGATGGCGATCAGCCGGGGGATAGTGGGAGGGAGATTTTGGAGTATGGGTTTGAGAAATTGGGGAGGTATGGCAGACAGGGGGGCGATGGGAAGCAGGGAGGAGTCATGGGATTAGGGGCCATATTCGCGAGGCGATTCAGCCGTTTGCTGAACAGGCCGCTGCGGTTGACCAGGCGGGACGGGGAAAAGTTGGGGCATCTGGAGATCGGGGAATTGGGGGAGCGGATCGCGGTGGACTTCTTGACGGGGGAGGGGCGGAAGGTGCTGTATCGGAATTTCAGGGCACCTAAGGGTGGGGAGGTGGATATTGTGGCGCGGGATGGGAAGGTGCTGAGCTTTGTGGAGGTGAAGACGCGGACTTCGGAGGCGTTTGGCCGGCCGCTGGATGCGGTGGATCGGGAGAAGGAGCGGTTGATTGAACGCGGGGCGAATGAGTGGCTGCGGTTGTTGGGGACGCGGGAGATTCCGTGGCGCTTTGATGTGGTGGAGGTGGTGCTGCGGGAGGGGGAGGTGCCGAAGGTGAATTTGGTGCGGGATGCGTTTTGACTTCGGAGGCGGGAGGGGAGGGGGCAGTGATTAGTGTTCAGTGTTCGGTGTTCGGTGTTCGGGGGGCGGCGGGGGGAGCTGGAATGGGGGAATGGGAGGGGTGCGGTTGAGGTTTTCGTGTGATGCACATGCCGATTTTCGTCATTGCTCCTGGGCGGATTCGTGGAGGTGGTAGAAGCGCCGAGGGGGGAGGGTGCGCGGCCGGTCTGCGGAGCGAAACACGTTGCAGGATCCCATGCGCGGCCCCGTCAAGGGAGTGGCGAATTCGGTTTGACCGCGTGTTCCGGGTAGTCGCCGTTGAAGACGCGCATCTGCAATTCGGTTTCGATGGTGACGAAGGATTCATTGATGGTTCCGTCGTCGGCGGTGACCCGGGAGAGATCGAGGTCGAGGTGTTTGGCGAAGAAGGGATAAGCGGCCAGACGTTTTGATGGGCCGTAGTCGTGGCCCTCGTCGGCGAAGTGGGCGTTGGCGACGTTGTCGATGGCTCCATGGAGGGCGTAGATCTTCCGGATGAAGGGGTATTCGGCACGGGGAGTCATCTTGGTCCAGTCTGCGCCGTCGGAGATGATGAGTTGGGGGCGGGGAGCGCAGAGTGCGGCAATCTCGGCGTTGTTGGTTCGGTGCAGGGGGCTGCAGTGGATGGGCATGCCGCTTTCGCAGGTGCAGCCACCGAAGAAATGGGCGGAGACCTGACAGACGGGCACGGAGACCTTGATGCGCTCATCGATGGCGGCGAGGAGGAAAGTTTGGGTGCCGCCTCCGGAGCAGCCGGTCATGCCGATTCGTTCGGGATCGACGTTGGGGAGGGATAGGAGGAAATCGAGGGAGCGGGAGCTGTTCCAGAGTTGATGGCGGAGGACTTCGGGAGCGGATTGGTGGTCCCAGCCAGCCACCTTGGAATCGCCGTAGCCGACCATGTCGTACTGATAGACAGCGGCCCCCATCCTGGCGAGGACGGCGCAGCGGGTCTGGCGGTTGGCATTGAAGCGACCGCCATGTCCGTGGGGACAGAGGATGGCGGCAAGTTTGCCATCGAAGTCGGTGGGAAGGAAGAGGGTCCCGGTGACGAAAAAGCCGGGAGCGCTTTCGATGGCGACATTTTCTGCGGTGTAGCCGTCATGGATGCGTTTCTCGCGATGGATGGGACGGAGCGGGGTTCGTTCCGGGAGTTTGGTGAGCTTTGCCCCCGCGAGGAGACCGGCTTTGATTTTTTCTTTGCGTGCCTCCCAGGCGGCGAGGTCGGGAAGGGCAGCGAGAATGTCGTCGAGTTCGGCACTGGCCGCTTCGGGGCTCTGAGCGTGACCGACCCGGAGGGTTGGGGCTTGTTCTGCGGCAAGAGGGAGGGCGGAGATGGCGAGGAGGAGGAGGAGTGGAAGCGTTTTCATGGCTAGGGGGCCTCTGGGAGGGTGGGGAGTAATTGGAGGAGGAGTTGGTAGCGGGGGAGATCGAAGGGGGTGTTGGTGGTTTGCATGCGCTCGATTTCGTCGGCGAGGCAGAAGGCGATCATGTAGCGGGCCTCGTCCTCCTCGATGTCCTCCTCGTTGAGGAGGCGCTGGAGGGTGGGGGCGACGAAGGGGGTGTCGGGTGAGTCCGCCTGTTGCGCGACGGCGGGGAGGAGGCTGTGGATGAATTCGTCGTCCATGTTGGGGAGTGTTCAGTGTTCAGTATTCG
>JAQCFL010000427.1 GCA_027619375.1 Verrucomicrobiota bacterium
GGATTGGGTGGAGGGGAGGGGCGGGGCGGGGTCGGCGTAGAGGGGGATGTGGAAGTGGACTCTCGCGGAACTCGCGGTTATTGGGGATTGGTTATTTGTTATTGAGGAGAGAAACTCGGGGAGGTCTTTGTGGCGGGTGAGGGTTGCCCCGTCGTTGAGGATGACTTGGTGGAGGTAGGTGGGTTCGTCGAAGGGTTTGATGGCCTCGAGGGCGGCGGGGTCGGAGGGGGTGAATTCGAGGGCGCTGGAGAGGTGGACCTTGCTGATGCGGAGGCCGGCGGCGCGGAGGGCGTCGAGGGAGGCGCGGCAGTCGTCGAACTCGAGGGCGAAGTGGCAGGTGTCGTAGTTGATGCCGATGCGGCGTTTGATGAGATAGGGGTCGGCGGCCACGGCGAGGAAGCGGTCGAAGAAGGCGAGAGTTTCGGCGGTGTTTTCGAAGTGGCCGAGGGGTTCGGGTTCGAGGCCGAGGTGGAGGTCCTTGCCGGTGCGGGTGGCGAGGGATTCGATGTGGTTGGCGCAGGCTTCGAGGTTGCGGAAGATGGCGGATTCGTCAGCTTGGAATTCCTTGAAGGAGCCGGGGAGGGTGGAGACGGAGCCACCGGAATCGGCGGGGCTGAGGGCGGCGATGATGGTGAAGAGGTCGTTGGTGTAGGTGAGGCGTTCGGCGGTGGACCAATCGGGGCGGTAGACGTTTTCCTTCACGCGGGTGCCGTGGAAGGCGCCGTAGGGGAAGCCGTTGATGGCGAAGACGTAGCAGTTTTCCTCGGCGAGCCAAGCTTGGAAGGCGGGGAGATTGTGGTCGGCGAGGAGTTCGGTGGCGGCTTGGGCGGAGAGGCGGAGGCCGATGGCGAATGCGGAATGCGGAGTGCGGAATGCGGAAGTGCCCAGAGAATCGCGGACGGCGAGGACGTGGGTTTTGAGGACGTGGAAGGTTTCCGCCCAGGTTTCGGCGGGGTGGATGTTGGTGCAGTAGGCGAGGTGCTGGTCGTGGGAGAGGTGCATTGTTAGAAAATGGTGATTGGATATTTTTTGAGGATTCGGTCGCGGGTCATGAGGACGAGGTTTTCAGAGATAGCCTGGGCGGCGAGGATGCGATCGAAGGGGTCGGAGTGAATGAGGGGGAGGGTGCGGAGGTGTTCGGCATGGGTGGGGGTCAGGGCGAGGGGCGTGAATCCAAGCGCCGAAATTGCGGCGGGGAATTCCCGAGGCAGGGTGATCCGTCGATGGGATTCCTTATGGTAGAGTTCGGCGAGACTGACGACGCTGAAGAAGAGGGTATTGTTGCTGTCCATCAAGGCGTCCCGCTCTCTGGGTTTGAGGCGCTGGGACTCCAGTACGGACCAAATCAGAATATGGGAATCGATAAGCAACTGCATGGAAGTCTTTACGGGCGGGCTATGAAGAGGGAGGAGTGTCGCGGTCCGCATTGTATTTGGCGGAATCTTCCGCGGCCGACGAAACCTGAGGATCTTCAGATTCATCGGGGAAGATGGGACCGTTGATGCTCTGATCGATCAATTCTTCATCCGGTTCCCAGGCGTCGGGGGCTTCCCAGTAATCGACGTGGCCGTCGAGGATGCCGAGTTTTCGGACCTTCTTCTCCACCGGGACGGGGATGAGCTTGGCGACGGGTTGGCCGGCCTTGGCGATGGTGATCTCGGATTCCACGCCGGAAGCCAGTTTTTCCAGCAATTTGGAGAGATTGGTCTTCGCCTCGTGGATGTTGACCTGCATGTGGACTAACTTAGCTAAGTTGAGCTAGTCAGCAAGGCGGAAGTTGGGGCTTTGGAGATGATGCGGGCTGCTTCGCGCCGCTGGACGGCTGGGCGGTTGGAAACCGCCGCCACGGGGGTTAGATCCGGAAGTTGGGGCTTTGGGAGAGAAACTTTTTGGGGTTTTCGAAGACGACTTTTTGGACGAGGTCGGGAGTGAATTGGCGTTTTCGCATTTCGAGGATGGTTTTGGCGACGGCGAGTGGGTCGGAGATGCCCCAGTCGCAGGCGGAGTTCATCCAGATGTTTTCGTTGCCGAAACATTCGAGGATGTCGATGGCGCGAGCGGGGGTGCATTTCGACTCGGGGTAGAGGGTCATGCCGGCCCAGAAGCCGGCGTCGAGGACGAGGCCGGCGGTGTGTTCCTCGACGTGGTCGATGATGACCTTGGCGGGGTTGACCGCGGCGTTTTTGAGGGAATCGACGATGAGGCGGGTGCCCTTGAGTTTGTCCTCGAGGTGGGGGGTGTGGATGAGGATGGGGAGGTCGTGCTGGAGGGCGAGGGCGACGTGTTCCTCGAAGATGGCGAGTTCGTTCTTCGTGTTTTTGTTGAGGCCGATCTCGCCGATGCCGAGGACGGTGGGGGCGTTGAGGAACTCGGGGATGATGGAGAGGACTTCGCGGCCGAAGCCGGCGTCCTCCGCTTCCTTGGGATTGATGCAGAGCCAGGTGAAGTGGGGGATGCCGAATTTCGCAGCGCGGGCTGGTTCGTATTCGGTGAGTTGGCGGTAGTAGTCGCGGAAGCCGTCGACCGAGCTGCGGTCGAAGCCGGCCCAGAAGGCGGGTTCACAGATGGCGGCGCAGCCGGCCATGGCCATGGCCTGGTAGTCGTTGGTGGTCCGACTGACCATGTGGGCGTGGGGTTCGATGTAGTGCATGGGGGATTGGTTATTCGTTATTGAGTTATTGGTTATTGGTTATTGGTTATTGGGGGGAAGAGGGGGAAGAGGGGGAAGGAGTCGCGGTTGTCGTCGCGGGGCGGCGAGAGTCGGTCATTCGTCCTGTGGGGCGCCGAAGGCTCCCTGGATGGTGGCGGCTTCGGCGGGCTGGGTGGAGTGGTCGGAGAGGGCTTCGAGGACGGCCTGGGCGCGGGACTTTC
>JAQCFL010000428.1 GCA_027619375.1 Verrucomicrobiota bacterium
ACCATCTGGAATTTTCAGCTTTCATCCTTGACGCATTTAAGTAGGATTGATTCAGAGCGCTGGTTGATCGGGGCACGTCACTTGGTGTTTTGCGCGGCCTTGGCCTCTCGTTCTTTGTCGCGCAAATCGGGGGCATCGTTATCGTTTGTGGTCATGGTGTTACGTGGCGATGTTGTTCTCTGGAAATAGATTCAGCACCTCTTGTGCGATCCTGCGGTGGCAGATTTCCACGTATTCGGGGTTGATCTCGATCCCGACGAACCGCCGCCCGAGTTCCTTAGCCGCCTTCAGCGTCGTGCCGCTGCCAGCGAACGGGTCGAGCACCACATCGCCGGGATTGCTCCACGTCGCTACATGGTCTTTTGCGAGTCGTTCGGGGAATACGGCAGGGTGATCATGGCACGTTGCATCACCAGCGTGTCCACCGCCTGTTTTTATGCGCCAGAGGTTCCGAAGGATTTTGTCCGTTCGTTGGCTGACTTTCAGCTCTCCGAACTCACCGTTGGCTTTCCTGTGTCCCTGGTGGGTTTTACGGGTGTCCATGTAGGTTTTCGGCTCGCGGATGTGGTTGCAGGTTTTCGGTTTCCCCTTCGACAGCACGAACATGTATTCCCAGCATTGCTCATAGCGTGATTGCATCACGGCGACGGACGGCACCACGTTCACCTTTTCCCAGATCATTGTGTCATGCAGTCGCAGCCCAGAATCCATGAAGCCAAGAGCCTGCTTCATAGACGTTCCTGTCTCGCTTCCGTTCACGGTCGCATCATTGACCACCCACACGATCACGCCGCCAGGTTTCAGCACGCGAGTCAGTTCGCGCGCCACGCCATCGAAGTCCCACGAATGCCCCCCGTAGGTGCGGAGATCATCGTAGGGAGGTGAAGTCACCACGAGGTCCACGCTTTCGGCAGGCATGGCGGCGAGCGTTTCGCAGTTGTCCCCGCAGATCACGCGATCCAAGAATGGAGACAGCGAGTCGGGAGGGTTGGCAGTCATGGGTGGGTTTGATCGTTCTCCGCCTCCTTGCCGGCCAGCAGCATGTGCTCGATGGCGGCGAGGACTAGCGGCTTCTCGTCGAGGATGGACCGGACCTTGGATTGTGTCATGTTGGGATCCAACATGGCTGCGAGGACTCGGTCGCGCCAGTCGGCGTATAGGGGGTGGGTGCGGATGTGGTCGTCGTTCATTGGTGGAAGGTGGTGGTCGGTCCGTTGAATTGCAGGCGGGCAAAACTGGTCGGGCCGTCGCGGTTTTTGGGAATGGATACTACTCGGGGCTCGTCGTCCTCGCTGTTGCCTTCGTGGTCGTGGGCATCACCGATGAGCATGATGCAGTCCGCGTCCTCCTCGATCTTGCTGGTTTCCTTGAGCGTTCCCATGTGGAGGTCGATGGCTGTCTTTCCCTCGGCCTCTCGGGATAGCTGTGCGAGGATGACGAGGGATATTCCCAACTCGGAGGCGAGGGGGCAGATGGTGGCGAGGGAGTTATTCATCCGCAGCCTCATGTCCCTGGCCTCGGAGGCGTCAGCGGCCTGGATGATCTGGAGGTAATCCAAGACGAACAGCTTCGTGCCGTGGTCTCGGACGCTCTTTCGGATGGCGGCGCTAATCTTGTGGGCGGTCGGGGCGTTGAACTTGCGGACCCGCATGGGGAGGTCTGCCGCCCGCTTGACGGCCCGATGGATGGTTTCGAGGTGGCCCTTGGTGATGTTGCCTTTGCTGAGGTCGGCCACGTCACCGGCACCGTGGGCGGCTGCGATGCGGTTTCCGACTTTGTCTTGGTGGGATTCGATGCTGAGGAAATGGCTGGGGAAAGCGTCTTGGGCGGCCCGAATGGCGATCTGGAGCCCGAAAGCGGTTTTGCCCTTGGACGGCCGACCGGCCACGACGGTGATTTCTCCGATCCCGAGGCCGCCGCCGAGCATGTCGTTGAGGTGGCTCCATGGGAGAGGTATTGTCTCGGTGCTTTTACCCTCGCTGGCGCGGATGGCCCGCTCCACGAATGCCCGCATGAGGTCTTTGACGGAGAAATCGCCCGTTTCGGTGTCGAGGCCGTTTAATGCCCCTAGGATCGCCTGTGAGGCGTCGGAAAGGATTCGCTCAACATCATCCGTCCCGGCTGCGTAAAGCTCTCCTATGGCATCTGACAGTCCGGAAATGGCGATTCTTTGGACATGCTTACCTTTGACCGTGGCTAAGTGGTGATCGAAATAGGCCGGGGTTGGGGAGTGGCCCCGGATCTCCATGAGGTAGGACGGCCCTCCGATGGCGTCGAGCTTGCCGGCGTCTTGGAGCCGCTGGACGATCTCCATCGGCTCGATGGGGCGGCGCTCGGCGCGGATCTCCTGCAAGACCCGGTAGAGCAGCCCGTGGGCGGGGACGTAGAAAGTATCCGGGGTGATCCCCTGGTCTGCGGAGCGGTCGAGGTAGGTCTCGGCCTCGTCCTGCATCATGGATGAGAGGATGGACCGCTCCATGTCGAGGGCGTTGGGGAGTTGTTGGGGTTCGGTCATGGGTGGATCGTCAGTGGGTCGTTCGGCTTTCCGACATGGGCGCGTTCTGCGGCAACGACCAAGTCATCTTGCTGCCCAAGCGTGAGGCGAATATCCCCAAGGCCAAGGTGATGCTTGGAATCGAAGCGCATTACGCGGAAGTAGTCATGTAGCCATGCAGCAAAATCAGCCGAACAGGGCGATGCAACCAATTCGCCCCCGGCGGCGCGTTGGATTGATTCGGGGAGTTGCTTGGTCTCGCTCATCCGTAGCCCTTGGGGTTGGAGAGCTTGCGGGCGGGGGCGCTCGGGGCCGGGACGTTCTGCCACTGGCGCTTTCTGATCCAGATGTGCAGCCCGCAGACGAATTGCCCG
>JAQCFL010000429.1 GCA_027619375.1 Verrucomicrobiota bacterium
GAGACCCTCCCTCCCCCCCCTCCCGGGAAATTGTCTTTTCAATGCGCCGGTTCCTCCCCTATTTCGACCCCCCATGCCGAAGACTCTCATCATTGCGGAGAAACCCTCAGTCGCCACCGACCTCTCCCGAGTCCTCGCCAAGGCCCCCGGCATCGGCAAGTTTGAGAAAAAAGGCAAGGACCGGAACACCTACTTCGAAAACGACCACGCCGTCATCACTTCCGCCGTCGGCCACCTCGTCGAGCTGAAGATGCCCACCGGCCCGAATGGCAAGAACCTCCCCTGGAACTTCAACGTCCTCCCCGCCATCCCCGAGCACTTCGAACTCCAACCCATCGAAGACTCCGAGCCCCGCCTCAACCAGGTCCTCAAGCTCGCCCGCCGCAAGGACATCAACCAAATCATCAATGCCTGCGACGCCGGCCGCGAGGGCGAACTCATCTTCCGCCTCATCATGGAGATCGGAAAAATCGACAAGCCCTCCAAACGCCTCTGGATGCAGTCCATGACCGACGGCTCCATCCTCGAAGCCTGGGGCAACCTCCGCGAGGACGCCGACCTCCGCAATCTCGCCGACGCCGCCAAGTGCCGCTCGGAATCCGACTGGCTCGTCGGCCTCAACTCGACCCGCGCCCTCACCTGCTTCCGTTCCCGCCACGGCGGCTTCAACATCACCGCCGCCGGCCGCGTCCAAACCCCCACCCTCGCCATCCTCGCCAAACGCGAACGCGAAATCGCCGCCTTCACCCCCACCGCCTACGCCGAAGTCCACGCCGACTTCGCCGTGCAGGCCGGCAGCTACCCGGGCAAATGGGTCGACCCCAAGTGGAAGAAGGACGACACCAATCCACACTCCCGTCGCGAACGGATCTGGGACCTCGCCACCGCCAAGACCATCCAGGCCCGCTGCGTCGGGAAGTCCGGTACGGTCCACGAGGAGAAAAAGCCCCAAAAGCAGATCGCCCCCCAGCTCTACGACCTGACCACCCTCCAGCGCGAGGCCCCCTTCACCGCCAAGAACACCCTCGGCCTCGCCCAGGCCCTCTACGAGCGGCACAAGATGCTCACCTACCCGCGGACCGATTCGCGCTACCTCCCCGAGGACTACCTCGCCAACGTCATCGAGACGACCCGCGAACTCGCCAAGTCCAGCCACCCCGTCGCCAAGTGGGCCGCCGATTCCATCAAGAACGACCGCATCGGCTTCCAAAAACGCGTCTTCGACAACGCCAAGGTCTCCGACCACTTCGCCATCATCCCCACCGGCCGCGTCGTGAAACTCAACGATGCCGAGGAAAAACTCTACGACATGGTCGTGAAACGCTTCATCGCCGTCTTCTTCCCTCACGCCGAGTTCGAAGTCACCAAACGCCTCACCACCATCAATCACGACTCGCCCAGCGAACTGATTCTCCCCAGCTCCGCCAAACCGGTCCAAAGCTCCAGCGACACCTTTCAGACCGACGGCAAGATCCTCACCAACCCCGGCTGGCTCGCCGTCTATGGCCGCAAGCTCGGCGTCGCTTCCGGCAAGGATGAGTTGGTCCCCGTCATCGAAGGCGAAAGGGCCTCCGCCGAAGACGTCCTCCTCGAGGAAAAGGAAACCAACCCGCCCGCCCGCTACTCCGAGTCCACCCTCCTCGCCGCCATGGAAGGGGCCGGCAAGCTCGTCGATGACGAGGAACTCCGCGAGGCCATGGCCGAACGCGGTCTCGGCACCCCCGCCACCCGCGCCGCCACCATCGAGGGCCTCCTCCGCCAGAAATACATCGCCCGCGACGGCCGCGAACTCAACGTCAGCGGCAAGGGCCTCCGCCTCATCGAACTGCTCGAGGAAATGGAGATCGAAGCCCTTACCTCCCCTTCCATGACCGGTGATTGGGAGGCCAAACTCCGCCAGATGGAGCACGGCCAACTCAAACGCGCCACCTTCATGAAGGAGATCATTGCCTTCACCGAAAATGTCGTCGGCAAGGCCCGCTCCGCCTACGAGCACGCCATCAACCGCTCCTTTCCCGACCTCAAGTGCCCCTGCCCGGCCTGCGAGGCCCCAAGCCTCAGGCAAACCGACGCCACCTACGAATGCCGCGAACCGGACTGCAAGTTCCGCATCTCCAAATACATCGCCGGCCGCCAACTCAGCGAGGAGGAGGCCGTGGAACTCTTCACCAAGAAATTCCTCCCTCCCATGGAAGGTTTCATCTCCCGCTTCAACAAGCCCTTCGAAGCCGCCCTCGAACTCATCCAGGAGGAAACGAAGACCGGCAAGAAGGGGAAATGGAAAACCAACTTCGTCTTCGATCAGGACGAACCGGACGGCGAGGAGGACTTCACCGACGACATGCTCGCCGGCACCGTCACCCTCCCCGACGGCCGCTCCCTCAAGGTTTACGAAACGGAAAAGGCCTACCGCGCCCCCGAACTCGTCCTCCCCGACTCCCCCAAGGGCCTCCGCATCTCAAAAGTCATCCTGCAGTGCGAACTCCCCAAGGAGCAGATCCTCAAGATGCTCTCCGAAGGCAAGACCGAACCCCTCAAGGACTTTGTCTCCAAGCGCACCAAACGCAAATTCACCGCCCGCCTCACCTTCGACACCACCACCGGCAAAATCGGTTTCGAATTCGAACCCCGCGCCGCCAAAAAGGCCGCTAAAAAAGCCACCAAAAAAGCCACCAAAAAAGCCAACAACAAGGACGAGTAATACGGAGAGCGGTCTTTCCAACCCGCTTCACCGCCCGTGGCTGTCGGCATCCCCCCGCAGGCCGTCCCCGTGGCGTCTCGCCGCGCTCCCCCTCCCCACTTAGGTAGCGGCGCCCCTGCGGGGCGTCGGCGGTTCCACCCCCCGCCCCTCCCTG
>JAQCFL010000430.1 GCA_027619375.1 Verrucomicrobiota bacterium
TCGGGAGTTGGGGTGGGTGTTTCCGGGGTGGGGGAAGCGGGTGCGGTGGCTGGTGGAGCTGGGAGCTCAGGGGGGGAATGTTGTTCCTGGTGTTGCCGGGCGTCTTTCGACGTATCGATGGCACGATTCGTCCAGAGGTCGGAGAGGAGGACGAGGAGGAGGGCGACGCTGGCGAGGACGATGGAATAGCGTTTCATGGCGGTCGGGGGTCAGGAGTGTGGCGTGACGGTGGCGAGGCCGCAGTCGGCCCCGAGGTAGAACCAGTGGTCCTGGATGGCGTTGCCGTTGGGTGGGCCGATGACTTTCAGGATGGAGTCGCCGTCCTTGGTGAAGAATTCGAGGATGGAGAGGTTGCCGCTGTGGGTGACGGCGATTTTGCCGGAGGAGTTTTCGGCGAAGGCGGCGGTGATGTCCTTGCCGGCGGCGAGGATGGTGTTGGCGGGGGCGGGGCTGAGGGAATAGGTGCCGCTGGTGGCCCGGGCGAGGGGGGCGTCGAGGACGATGCTGCCGGTGACGATGGTGCCGCGGCGATCGACATCGGTTTCGACGATGTTGACGGAGAACTTGGTGGCGGCGGCGACGGCGGGATTGGCGGCGGGGGCGAGGGTGGGGACCGTGGGTTTTTTCCGGAAGGGGCCGCGCCCACAGGAGGTGAGTGCAAGGCAGCCGAGGAGGCCCAGCAGGAGGGCGCGGCGGAGAGAGCGTTCCAGCATGACAGGATGAAGCTTGGCGTGTGGAGGGCCGGAGGACAAGGAGAGGATTGGGAGATTTTGCGGAGTGGGATGGGGGGTGGGAGGGCGCTGGGCGCGTTGGTTTTCGCCGGGGGTCTGCGGGTTGAGGAATCAGGAAGGTGGGTTCTTGGCGTTGGGGGTGCGCCATGTTACATCCTGAGGCATGAGAGTTTGGGTGCTTGGGCTCCTTGGGTTGGGAGCATTGATGTGTGTGTCGTGCAGCGGGAAGGGCGGGGGCAAGGGGCCGCAGCCATTCGCGGCGGGGCTTTCGGTGAAGCAGACGGATGTGCGGATTGGGCTGATCGCGGATGATGGATCGGGAGGTCCGCCGGTCTTGGAGGGGGAGGGGTTTCAGAAGATGTCGGAGCGGAGTTACGTGTGCTTGATCGAGGATGGCGGAGGGGAGGGGACGCTGAATGATGCGAATCGGGCCATGGCCAGCGGGGTGGCGGCGGATTCGATGGATCTGCGATCCTACGTGATGGCGCGACCGGGGGAGGAGGGGACGGCGAGCGTGGCGCAGGTGGTGCAGTTGAGCACGACGGTGTTGCAGTCGACGGAGGTGGTGGAGAACGTGCGGGTGGAGATGGATTCCGTGCTGGAGGCCACGTTGTCGGGGGGAGGGTTGGCGATTTACGAAGTGGAGGGGGAGGTGTTGCTGGAGGGGCACACCATGACAAGGATGAGCACGAAGTACCATTTTTATCCGCAGGAGGGCGGAGTGGTGGTCTATCTGGGTCCGCGTGACGAGGGGAAGACGCCGGTGGCGACGCGGAGTGCGGGGGGGAGTTTGACGGTGAAGGATCCGTCGTTCTACTTCAAGCTGGGGCCGGGAGTGTATGACCTGATGATCACCGTGAAGGTGTCGGCGACCTGTCCGGGGGAGGGGGAGGCGTCGTTGAAGGTGTCGAGTAGGGTTGGGTTGCGGGAGTGAGTTTTTTTCAGAGGGCGTATTCGCCGTATTCGTCGGAGCCGTACCAGCCGAGGGAGGCGAAGGCGGCGATGATGTGGTCGTGGAGTTCCTCGGAGTCGCGGTCGCTGCCTTCGATGGTGGCCATGCGGGAGTAGCCGCGGAGGGACTCGATGCTGATGACGGTGTCGGCGCCGCTGAAGTTGATCCAATCGCCCCAGGATTTTTTGTCGTGGACGGGGAAGAGGCCTTGTTTTTCGAGGGCGCTGATGACTTCGCGGATGCTGCTGGGGGCGTTGGACTCGGGGAGGTGGAGGGGGGTTTCCATGTCAGGGAATGCGGATTTCGGAATGCGGCTGTTTGGATTGTGCGGGGGGCGGGTTTATGGGGGGGTGGGGCGCTTGGGCAAGTTTTTCTCGTCTCGGCGGAGGCTGGGGTGGATGAGGAAGGGGCCGAAGGGAATGAGGGAGGCGACAAAGAGGAGGGCGGCGCGTTTGAGGGGCCATTTGGCTTCGAGCCAGGCGAGGAGGAGGGCGAGGCAGTAAAGGAGGAAGAGCAGACCGTGGGCCATTCCGACCATACGGACGGCGAGGGGAAAGTCCCAGATGTATTTCAGGGGCATGGCGACGCCGAGGAGGAGGAGGAAGGAGATGCCTTCGAGGATGCCGACGAGGCGGAGGCGGCCAATTTCGTTTCGGAGCATGGTGGTGGAGGAGGGCGGTTAGCGTTGGCGGGTGAGCATGAATTCGTTGCCTTCGGGGTCAATGCACATGGCGAGGTGCGGGGCTTCGTTGTCCTCGGGTTGGGGGTCGCGGGTGAGTTGGCCGCCGGCAGCGAGGACTTCGGCGGCACCAGCCACGACGTCGGCGACCTGGAAGGTGAGGCCGGTCCAGATGCGTTTGCCTTCTCCGCCGCCGTGGATGCTGATGGAGGCTCCGGCGACGGTGATTTCGCTGATGAAGTCGTTGTGTTTGGCGATTTCGGCCCCGAAGGCTTTCTGGTAGAAGGCGATGGCGCGGTCCCGGTCGGCGGCCCAGATGGTGTATTTGACTCGTTCGACGATCATGGAGGGAGGGTGGCAGGGATGGGGGAATGTGGAAGTCGGAATGGGGAATGGAGAATGGAGAATGGGAAGTGGGGATCCGGTGTCGCCTTTGGGCTGTGCCGGGACAGGATGGGGGATGGGGGGGACTTGATTGGTG
>JAQCFL010000431.1 GCA_027619375.1 Verrucomicrobiota bacterium
GCTTCCCGATCGGCCCCGCCCCCGCGATCACCACTCCCCGCTCCCGCACCTGCGGCAGTCGCGCCAGGTGATGCGCCTTCATCCGCCACACCTGCTCCTCCCCATACATCGCATGGCTCCGCGTCAAGCGCTCCGGCCCGTCCCGCCAGTCCAGGAGCACCTCCTCCACCTTCCCGATCCGCAACCCCCGCGCCAACATTCGCAAGATCAAATCGTGATCCTCCGCCCACGCCGTCTCTTCATACCCGCCCACCAGCTCCAAGGCCGACCTCCGTATCATCATCGACGGCTGAATCACCGGACACTCCACGAACCGCTCTCGCGCCACCGCCTCCGGCGTCGCCAAACTGTTCACCCAATACACATAGCGCTCCATCCCCTCCCCCTCCGACTCAATCAGCCGCACCCCGCATCCCACCGCCGCCAGCGAGTCATCCGCCGCCAGCAACGCCCACTGCTTCTCCAGCCGCGTGGGATGCGAAACATCATCCGCATCCATCCGGGCCACCACCGTGGCCCGGGCCGCCGCCACCCCCACCCGCTGCGCCTCCGTCACCCCGCCCTCCGCCGCCGACTCCAAGACCCGCACCCGTCCGTCCTCCCCTGCATGCCGCGCCGCGATCTCCGCCGATCCATCCTCGCAGCCATTCAGCACCACCAGCAGCTCCCAGCCCGCAAAGGTCTGCGCCCGACAACTCTCAAAAGCCTCCCCCAGGGTGCGCTCTGCATTGCGCACCGGAAGGACCACCGACAGGTCGGGAATCATGGTGCCATCCCATCGTCCAGACTCCGCGCCTCCACTTGTCCATCTTCATCGACTATCAAGAACATGGGACGACAACAAATTTCGCAGTCGTAGTCCAGGGTCGTCGGACATTCCTCCAGGGGTGGAATGGCCACGGAGAACACCTCAAAGCAACTGGGGCAGGTCACTTCATTCATCGCTGAAGCCATGCTGCCACAAGCCCTCCGCTCCGTCGACCGGAGTTTCCCTTGCAATAATCGTCGAGATTCAACACCTTAATGGCTCGGGGCAGCTGGTTCAAGGATGAGCCCCCCCAGCCCTAAACAAACACACATCATGAAAACAACCATCGCATTGATCACCCTAGCCGCCACCGGCCTCCTCTTCACGGCCTGTAAGGAGAAGACCGTTGAAACCAATGAGGAGAAGGTCGAGAAGGCCATCGACAAAGCCAAGGACGCCGCCAAAGAGGCCGGAGACGCCGCCGAAAACGCCGCCGAGGACGCCAAAAAAGCCGCTGAAGACGCCGCCGACGCCGCTGAAGACGCTGCTGATGATGCCGCCGATGCCACCACGGAGGCGATCGACGACGCCGCCACGGCCGCCAAAGAAGCTGCCGACGCCGCTGCCAAAGCCGCCCAGGACGCCATCGACAAGGCCACCGAGCCCACTCCTCCCGCCCCCGAGTAGGCTTCCGCAAATTCCAACTCTCCAGCCGATCCGGTCCCTCCGGGTCGGCTGTTTTTTTGCGGCCTACCGATCCAGCCGAATCCGCACCGACTCGCCGTGCGCGTCCAACCCTTCCAACCGCGCGAACTCCGCCACCGCCGGCAACGACTTGCGCACCGCCGCCGCATCCATCTTCACGATGCTCGTGCGCCGCTGGAACTGATCCGCCCTCAACCCCGAGAACGACTTCCCACCCCCGCCCGTCGGCAGGGTGTGACTCGGCCCGGCCAGAAAATCCCCCACTGCCACCGCGGAATCATTGCCCAGATAGATCGCCCCCGCCGTCCGGATCTCGGCCAGCCACTTCTCCTCATCCTTCACCAACAGCGAGAGGTGCTCCGGCGCATAGGCGTTGCACAAGGCCACCGCCTCCGGCAGCGACTTCACCAATACCGCAAAGCCCCCGCGCTTCAGCGAACTCTTGATCAACTTCTGCCGCGACAGCAAGGCCACCTGCCGTGCTAGCTCCGCCTGCACGTCCCGCAGCAACCGCGCCGAGGTCGTCACAAATCCCACCGCCGAATCCCCCCCGTGCTCGGCCTGCGCCAACAGGTCCGCCGCAATGCAATCCGCCCGGCCACTCGCGTCGCTGACGATCATGATCTCGCTCGGCCCGGGCAGGAGGTCGATCGACACCGCCCCCACCAACTGCCGCTTCGCCTCCACCACGAAGGAATTCCCCGGCCCAAAAATCTTGTCCACCCGCCGCACACTCTTCGTCCCCAGTGCCAACGCCGCCACAGCCTGTGCCCCGCCCACCTTCAGCACTTCCGTCGCCCCGGCTTCCCGCAGCGCATACAACAGCGCCGGGTTCACCGTGCCATCCGGTCCCGCCGGGGTCGCCGCAATGATCTCCGGCACCCCCGCCGCCTGCGCAAAGGCCCCGGTCATCAGCGCCGTGGAAACAAGCGGTGCCTTCCCTCCGGGCACATAGATTCCCACCCGGTCAAACGGCACAAAGCGCTCACCCACCATCGCCCCTTCCGCATTCTTGCGCTTCCAGTCCTTCCGCAAACTCTGCGCCGCAAAGGCGTGAATGTTGCGCCGCGAAGCCGCGATCGCCTTCCGCGTGGCCGACGTGATCTGAGCATCCGCCACCGCAAACTCCTTCTCGCTCACAAACAACGACTTCGCCGTCAGCGTGACCCCGTCAAATTTCCTGGAAAGCTCGATCAGGGCCCGATCCCCCCGCTTCCGCACATCCGACACGATCCCCGAGACCACCTCGCGGACCTCGTCCGTCGGTTCTGCCCGGCGATCCAGCGACTTCACGAAGCGCTCATACCCGGGATCCTTGTAGCTCACTATGCGCATGCCGCTCCCATACCCCCCCCGCCCCCGCCCCGC
>JAQCFL010000432.1 GCA_027619375.1 Verrucomicrobiota bacterium
GGAGAAGAGATCGGCGGGGAGGCCGGAGTGTTCGTGCTGGATGTGGACGGAGAGGCGGGAGGGAGCCGCGAAGGGATCGCCCTGCACGTGGTCGAGGGGGAGGGTGAAGTGATCGAAATCGTAGCGGCCGCGGAGGTCCTTGTAGGCCGGGTAGGGGCGGCCGTCGATGCGGCGGAGGGTGTCGGTGAGGTCGTTGCGGGTGGGCACGCGTGGGGAAAATTCAGTGGTTCCAGCGGAGCTTCACTTGGAGGCGGCGGGTGGGATCGGTGTAGGAGAGGATTTTGTCGCGCATGAGGCGGCCGACGACAATGCCCGAATGGATACCGATGCGATCGGCAAAGCGGCGGATGGCGGCTTGGGAGAAGTTCTGGGAGGCAAGGAGGGTGGCATATTCAGCCGGGGGGATGAGGAGATTGCCGGAGAAGCGGTTGGCATCCTCCTCGCGTTCCTGATCTTCGTGGTCCCCGGAGCCGCTTTCGAGGAAGATGAGTTTTTTGCGCTTTTGGAGGACGTGGCGGGCCTCGTGGAAGAAGGTGAACCAGAAGTGGTCATGGGATTTCTGGTGGAGGCTCTGCTGGATGAGGGGGGTGTCGCCGAGCCAGCGGGTGACTCCATAGACGCCGAGCCCGGGGAGTTCGGGGACGGTAAGGAAGCGGACTCCGGCGGCAGCGCAGCGTTCCTGGATGGTGGCCGCGAAATCCTCGTTGACGGCGGTGGTGAGGGCGCGGAGGGAGTGGATGGTGTCCTTGAAGGCGGCTTCGTTGAAGGCGGGAACGTTCATTTGGTGGGCTTCCAGCTCCCCTTGGCGGAGCCAGGCGGAGACGATCTCCAGCTTGTTGCCGGACTTGGCGGTGCGGCGGAAGGCAAGCTCCTGGCGGTGCCAGAGATTGCGCCAACAGGCTTCGTCGCGAACGGCGAAATAGCGGAGGAGGTGGGCGGCTTTCTCGTTGGCGACGGAGGTCGTTGCGACCCAGCCGTGGTCGGCCATCTGCTTGTAGGGGAAGCGGCGGGCCCAAGGGGCGTGTTCTGCGCAGAGGCCGACCTCTTCGTCCCGGGCGAGGGCTTCCCGGTATTTCGACTCTCGGGCGAGCCAGAAACGGGCGGGGGTGCCGAAGACACGTTCGAGGCCGAGGGCGGTAGTTTCGGTAATGGGGGCCTTGCCGTTGATGATCTGGCTGATGGTCTTCTCGGTAAGTCCGGAACGCTCGGCAAACTCAGCCTGCGACATGCCGAGAGCCTCGAGGGTGTCGAGGAGGGTGTCGCCCGGTGGGGAGATGGTGTCGGGGAGGTATTGGGTTGTTGGGCTGTCAATCATGGTAGTCTGTGATGGCGGTGATGAGGATGGCGGTGACCTGATCCCAGTCCAATCCGCCGTCGGCTCTGGTTGGGGAGGGATCGTGGTCGGGTTGGAAGACGAGGCGGAGCCCTCCGTGGAGGTCCACCGCGAGAGAGCCCTTCCGGTCGCCCTTGAGTTCATGGCAGCGAGCGGCGGGGAGAAATCTCATGTCCTCAAGGGTGGTGGCGGCGTCGAGGTCATCCAGGCGGAGGCGAAGTTTCTTCGCACTTGGCTTGCCCAGTTGCTTCTGCGCCTCTCGGGAGGAGTTCGCTAGCTTTTGGAGCTTGTTGCTGGTGAACCCTATCCGCATTCAGGAAAGAAGTCCAAATAAACTTACCTTTTAGGTAAAGGAAAAAATTAGAAAGGTGGGAGGAATCCGGGCTCGCCGAGAGACGGATTGGGCAACACACCCTACTCGCTTTCGGCGGGGAGGGGGTCGTCGGGGAGGCGGGCGTTCTTGATGGAGACGGAGTTGCCGTCGAAGGAGAGCTCGCCTGCCACCACGACCCAGTCGCCGCGGCGGAGTTTGAGGAGGTTGGCGCGGCTTTCGTCGGTGAACTCGGCGCTGACCTGCGCGGAACTGCCTTTAATGCTGCTGCCGTTGCGGATTTCCCAAGGGAGTTCGAACTGCCCGAGGAGGACGCCGCTGCGGTCGGCGACGTTCCGGGTCTGGAGATTCCAGCGGACCTTGGTTCGGTTGGCGACTTTGCGGAAGGATTCCCTGGACAATTCGGTGGAATCCTCATCGATCTTGAAGGCGACAAACTGCTCGCGGCTGATGGTGTCGCCGGGTTGAGGGAAGGGGAAGCGGGGCATGGCGCCCTCCTGGAAGACGAGGGTGGTGGATTCCTCGGCCTTGATGGTGGGGAAGATAGCGTGGGAGGAACGTTTGGGGGTGAAGAGATAGAACAGGCCGGCGACGCCGATGACTGCGAGGACGATGATGAGAACGATGGCCACGCCGAGGCAGCCTGAGGAATTGCCTTTTGCCATGCCAATAATTGTTCATGGATGCCCGGAGGGGGCGATTATAAACTGGTGGGGGGATTGGATGGGGATTCCCCGGGGAGCATTCTGCGGCCAAAGAGGATTGCGGGAATGCCGGCGAGGAGGGAGATTAACAGGACCAGCGGCCAGTAGCGGGGGATGGAGAGGGGAAGTGGATCGCTAGAAATGAGGGCCCAGTAGCGTTAATAGGCACCGGTATTCTGGACCATCGCAGGGGGTGATGACCAGTCGGAAGGAGGGAGATTGGCAAGTCGCCGGCAAGGGGATAGAACCGTAGTTGATGAAGGAAGACGTAGTCATCGCGCTGGATCAGGGGACGACGAGTTCGCGGACGATCGCCTTTGAGCGGGCGGGGCGGGTGGTGGCGATGGCGCGGCGGGAGTTTGCGCAACACTATCCGCAGCCGGGGTGGGTGGAGCATGACGCGGAGGAGATCTGGGAATCGCAGCGGGCCACGCTGGAGGAGGTGGTGGGG
>JAQCFL010000433.1 GCA_027619375.1 Verrucomicrobiota bacterium
GGGGGGGGGTTCAAGGGGAGGGTGGTTTGCGGAAGACGGCGATGTGGCGGTCCACGGATTTTTGATGCTTGGCGGAGATGAGGCGGGAGTCGGGGTTGCGGTAGTCGGCGATCTGCACGGCGCCGAGGCGTTTGAGGGCGGTGCAGGCCTGGCGGTGTTCGAGGTCGAAGTAGGAGGTGATGACGAGCAGTCCGTCATCGGTGAGGCGGTGTAGGCTGCGGTCGAACATGCCCTGCCAGAGGTCGTTGCCGTTCCAAAAGTTCTGGTGGCGGAGGAAGGCCACGTCGAACTGCTCGCCGGGGGCGAGGCCGTCGAGAATTTGGAGGCCGTCGCCTGATTCGAAGCGGGTGAGGAGGCCGTTTTTCGGGTCGGCTTTCCATCGGGCGCGGGCCTCCTCGATCTCGGGGGCGCGGAGGTCGGCGCCGAGGATGTCGAGTTGTTGGGCGTCCTGGCCGAAGACATCGATGAGGATGCCGGTCTCGTCGGCGCGGCCGCAGGCGAGGTTGAGGATGCGGCGTCGGGGGGCGTCGGGGAGAGGGTGGCCGCCCTGCTGGAGGCTCTTGGCGAGGGCCTGCTGGAGGCGGTCCATGTCGGAGCGAATGCCCTGATAGGAGAAATCGGCCTGTTGGAATCCGCTCATCTGGGGCCGAGTATTGCCAAATGGGCGGAGGATTCAAGGTTGAGGACCGGGGGCAATGCTGCTAACACCCCGGTGCCTTCCCGGCCATCTTCCGATATGACCCCACCGACCACTCCCGTTAAGCCCCTTTCTGAGGAGCGATTGGAGGCGGTGCGGAAGATCGGGGACCAGTTTGCGATCGAGGGGGAGTTCGTCCTCGGGGAGGAAATTTCGAGCGGACACATCAATTCGACCTACCTGGCGACCTATGCCCGGGATGGCGAGGAGCGGCGGCGGTATATTCTGCAGCGGATCAATGCGAACGTCTTTCATGATCCCCTCGCGGTGATGCGGAACGTGGAGTGCGTGACGCATCACATCAACTGGAAGGTCCTGCGGGTGAAGCGGGACGCGGGTGGGCAGACGCTGAGTTTGTATCCGGACAAGACGGGGCGATTTTACGTGCGGGGTCCGAAGGGGGGGATCTGGCGGTGTTACAATTTTTTTGAGGGCTGTCAGACCTATGACGTGGTGGAGAACACGCGTCAGGCCTATGAGGCGGGGCATGCCTTCGGGGCGTTTCAGGATCTGGTGAGTGATTTGCCGCCGGCGGAGATCGTGGAGACCATTCCTGATTTCCACCACACCCTGAAGCGGCACGAGACCCTGCAGGCGGCGGTGGCGGAGGATCGGGCGGGACGCAAGGCGAGTGTGACGGGGGAGTTGGAGTTCATCCGGGCGAATGAGTCGGTGTTGGGGCGGTTGTTGGAGATGCAGGCGAGCGGGGAGTTGCCGTTGCGGATCACGCACAACGACACGAAGATCAACAACGTGCTTTTTGACGGGGAGACGGACGAGGCGGTGTGCGTGATCGACCTCGATACAGTGATGCCGGGGTTGAGCCTGTACGATTTCGGGGATCTGGTCCGCACGACGACGAATCCGGCGGCGGAGGATGCGAGCAGTGTGAAGCACGTGGAAATGCGGATGGGGTTCTTTGAGCCATTGGTGGAGGGATATTTGAAGTCGGCGGGGGATGTGCTCATCGAGGCGGAGGTGGCGATGCTGGCTTTTTCGGGTCGCTTGATTTCGCTGGAGCTGGGGATGCGTTTTTTGACCGATCACTTGAATGGAGACCAATATTTCCGGGTGCACCGGGAGGGACAGAATCTGGATCGGGCCCGGACGCAGTTGAAGTTGGCGGAGCGAATCGAGCAGAAGGAAGGGGAGATGTCGTCGTTTGTGCGGAAGGTGGCGCGGTCGCGGTAGGGGGGTGGTGGTTATTGGGTAGTGGTTATTGGTTATTGGTTAGTGGTCGGAGATCAGAGGGAGGAATCGATGATTCGGAGTGCTGCCAAGCTCTCAGGTGGGCCGGTGGGATTTCTGGATGGCTCCACTCCTCCGCAGCAGTCGAGCCTGCCCCCCCCGGGCGGAGTCGAGCCTCCGCACTCCGGGGGTGCGCTTTTGAGGGTGGCGGGAGGGTTCCGGTAATCCTCCGGAGGGCGGGGATTGGGGCGGGTGAGGAATCGGTGATGCTGTCACCGGCTACCGTATGGGACCCCTCCGGGGTGGGGAAGCGGGGGAGGGTGACGGGGACAGGTGGGCGGCCAAGAGAAGGCGTTGCCATGCACGCGAAACACGCTATGCTACGGTCGTGACGATTCAGGCGATCCTAGCGGAAGTCGAGACGCTCCCAGCAGACGAGCGGAGGCGCTTGGCGGCCTTCCTTGTTTCCTTGAGGCACAAGGATTTGGCGGACTATCGGGCTCGGATGGCGGAGCGGATCGACGACAAGAGCCCCGAGAACTGGGTGACCTTGGAGGAGCTTGAGCAGCGTCTCGATTCCTGACCGATGGACTATAGATTGCTGATCTCCATCGAGGTGCTTGAATTCGTGGAGCGTCTCCCCAGGACGGTAGGGCAGAGGATACAGAGCGCGATCAAAGGGATTGGAGGCGATCCGCTCGGCCACTCGGATGCGATTGAATACGACGAAATCGGCAGGCGCCTTGAGATCGCCATCGTTGGAGATTATGCATTGATGTACTGGATAGACGATGCCGACCGGCACGTGAAGATCTTGGATATCCACGGTGCGGACCGCTAACCACCGAGCCCCAAGGATAGGTTCGGGCGGTAGCGCCGACTTTAGCTGTTGCTGAGCTGGCCGATGCTTCCGGGAGTGCGGGCGG
>JAQCFL010000434.1 GCA_027619375.1 Verrucomicrobiota bacterium
CGGGGGTGTCGAACTCGTCGAGGGGGGCGGGGGGGGTGCGGGGTTTGCGCTGGGGGAGGGAGAAGCGCGGGAGGCTCCAGCCCATGCGGGAGATGAGGGCTTCGAAGAGCATGAGGCAGAGGATGGCGATGAAGAGGGGGAGGCGGAGGTCGGTGGAGTGGATGGCGGGCGGGCGCAGCCAGGCTTCCTCCAGCTTGAGGAGTTCACGGCCGCCGCTGATGCGGGACACGGAGCGGAGTTCGGCGAGGCGATCGGGGTCGAAGGTCCACTCGGCGGAGGTGCCGACGACGATGGGGCCGAAGGGAATGCCGTGGGGGCCGGCCTGGACGGCACCGCGGACGACCACGCCTTCATCGAGTTCGCGGCTGACCGAGAAGTGGCCGGGGGCGACGCGCTTCCAGGCGATTTCGTAGGGGGCGGAGGTGCCGGAATCTTCAAGGAGTTTGATGCGCGGGGGCTCGTTGGCGAAGCGCTGGGACCACTCGTCGGTGTCGTAGAGGAGATCGACGGTGAGGCGGGTGCCTTCCATGCGATGGCGGAGACCGAGGCCGGGAGGCAACTCCTCTCCCATCAACCACCTGCCGATGGTTTGCACGAAATCACCGTAAGCGGGCCAGGCGCGAATGCCTTCGGAGTGTTCGCCGCCGAGAGGGAAGGAAACGGCGGCGGTGCGGCCGATGCCGCGCCGGGTGTGGGAGACGAGGGGGGCGAGATATTCATCCTGGGAGGAGAGGGAGGCGGTGGCGTCTTCGCGGAGGTAGGAGAGGTTGTAGCCGTCGACCTGGGCGAGCCAGTCGAAGGGCTTGGGGGAGATCTCGGACCATTGGCCGGTGGGTTTGGCGCCGACAGGTTCTTTGATGAAGGCGGAGCGGGCCACCGTGACGGTTTCCTGGGCGAAGAGTTTGGGGATGTCGAGGGGCCGGTCGGTGAAAAAGATGCGGCCGTTGCCGAGTTTGGCGATGTCCTCAAGGAGTTTGGCGTCAGGGTCGGCCTTGGTGCCGAGCCCAATGACGGAAACGGTGCCGCCAGCGTCGGTGATCTCCTTGAGGAGGGTCTTGTAGGCGCCAGGTTCCTCGGAGTCGGCAGCGTCGGAGAAGAGGATGATGTGGCGGGTGCCTATGTCGGCTTTCTTGAGGTCGTCCCAGGCGGTTTTCAGGCCGCGGTAAACATAGATGCCGCCGCCGCTGGAGCTGATCTTGCGGACCTGGGTCATGAGCTGCCGTTTCTTCTGCCCGACGGGGGTGAGCTTCACGATGGTGTGCGGCTCGCTGTCCACGGCATAAACGCAAATTTGATCCATCCCTCCGAGAAGTTCAATGGCTTTGGCTGCGCCGGCATTGGCGAGATCCATCTTGGTGAGGGCCTTGCCGGCGGCTCCCGGGACGCCGGCCGCCATCGATCCGGAGCGGTCCATGACGATGGCCATGGCCACGGCGAGTTTGCGGTGCTCGGACTTGAGTTCCATGGAGATGGGGAGGAGGGCATCGACGCTGCTTTGGAAGTATCCGCCGGAGCCGAAGGATTGCTTGCCGCCGACCATGAGGAGGCCGCCGCCCTGTTCGCGGACGTAGAAGTGGAGGGCGTCGAGGAACTCGCCGGGCATTTCGAAGGCGGGGACGTTGTTGATGATGACGGCGCGACTGCCGGCGAGTTGGCCGACGCGGAGGGAGTTGGAGTCGTTGACCGTTTCGACCGTGAAGCCCTGGTTCTGGAGGGCGGTGGCGACGGGGTCGTCGGTGTACTTGGTGACGAGGAGGATGCGCGGGCCGCCGGTGACCTCGATCCAGCGTTCGGCGCGGTTGTTGCCGGGGTGGGCGTCCTCCTCGGGGAGGATCTCGGCGGTGTAGTGGTAGGAACCGACGCTGCTGATGCGGTCGGTGAACTCCACTTTGGCGACGCCATCGACGATGTCGGCCATGGTGCCGTCGGGGGTGAGCGGTTGGCCGTCGCGGTAGATGCGGAGGGGGATGGCGCCGTCCTTGAAGCCGCGCACGGCGACGCCGAGGACAAAGGGTTCGCCGACCTGGGTGCGGACGGGGAGTTCGAGGCGGGCGAGGTTGTAGTCGTTGCTGGTGTCCTCGCGGACAAGGCGGTAGTCGAGGGGGATGCCGCGGGCCTTAAGTTTGGCGACTGCCTCGGTGAGGGGTTCGGTGGCGAAGCCGTCGGTGAAGACAAGGACCCGCGCGGGGCGTTTGGCATCGGCGAGGGCGAGGACGTTCTGGATGGCGAGGTTGGTGCGGGTCAGTTTGCGGCTGCCGGTGTAGAGGGCGTTTTCGGCCTGGCCCTGCTCGAGGACCTCGGAGGCGTAGTCGACGAGGAGGAGGTTGTCGCGGCGGCTGGGCTTGTGGCTGCGGAGGAGGTCTTTCCACTCGGGGAGGCCCTTGTCGATGAGGTCCTCGGTGGATTCGGAGCGATCGAGGAGGACCCAGAGGTCGAGGCTGTTCTCGCTGCGGGTGAGTTGTGGGTCGGCAAGGAGAATGGTGAGAGCGATGAGGAGCAGGGCGCGAAGGGGACGCCAGAGACGCAGGCGCGGCAGGAACCAGCCGAGGAAGAGGAAGACGGCGAGGAGGAAGAACCACTCTGGAGCTTGGAAGGTCAAAATCAGTTATCGGTTATCAGTTATTTGTTATCAGGGGGGGAGAACCGGGGATCTAGTATTCAGTGTTCAGTAATCAGTATTCAGTGTTCAGAGAGCAGTATTCAGAGATCAGAGCCCGGAGGCCGGAATTCCGGAGGGGGAGATGGGAGAGTGGGGAGTGTTTGGTATCATGGTTCAGGAGGGGAACCGGGTTGGG
>JAQCFL010000435.1 GCA_027619375.1 Verrucomicrobiota bacterium
GATCGCGGTGTTTTATTTGGATCCGGGGGTGGAGGAAGGGCCGCCCTTTGGGGCGGGTCGGGAGGAGATTGAGGCGGTTTTTGAGCCGTCCTTTCGGTTGGGACGGGAGGAGGTGCCGCAGCGTTGTTTTCCCTCGCGGAAGGGGCGGGAGTGGCTGGCGGAATTCATTAGAAAAGACTGATAATCAACGGATAGGGTCCTTGATTGTCCTTGCCAAGGCGGGGCATGTGACAATGCTGGGAGAATCCCTCTAGGGGGATAGGCAGTCCAATCGGAGGTTGGCATAGGGTTAGGGGGTTTCCCGTGCCTATTATCCACCAATTGGACTGTCTTTTTTGTAGTGGGCCGGCCTTGCGCGTTGAAAGAGGAAGATAGGAAGGCTATTGTGCCGCGTTATTGGAAGTATGGCAGCGAGCAAGGCAGGACCAAGGTGCGGAAGCGCGAGGTGGGGAGGGGTGTGGCTGTTTGTCGTGGCGGGATGGTTTGCCCTGTTGGGGGTTGGTTTTGGGGGGGACAAGGAGGAGCGGCTGTATGTGAATGACAAGAAGGCTCCGGAGAATCTGAAGGACCTGTTGAAGATCCAGCAGGAGTTGCAGGCGGTGCTGCCCATGGCGCGCGAGGCGACGGTGGGGATCGATCTTGGCGGCGGCGCAGGGAGTGGCGTGGTGGTGAGCGAGGATGGGCTGGTCTTGACGGCGGCGCACGTGAGCGGAGGAGTGGACAAGGAGTTGACGGTGATTTTTGAGGATGGGCGACGGCTGAAGGCGAGGACGCTGGGGCTGGTGGCGAGTACGGACTGCGCAATGATGCAGATCTCGGAGGAGGGCAAATATCCCTTCGTTGATCTGGACCGTTCGGACACGGCGCGATTGGGTGACTGGGTGTTTTCGCTCGGGCATTCGGGCGGCTTTGACGAGGAGCGCGGCGTGGTGGTACGTTTGGGTCGGCTGGTGCAGGTGAAGGACTCGACCATTCAATCGGACTGCAACCTGATCGGTGGTGATTCGGGCGGGCCCTTGTTTGATTTGAAGGGGCGCTTGATCGGCATTCACAGCCGGGTGGGGATCTCGAAGGAGCAGAACATGCACGTGCCGGTGCGGGAGTTCCTGAAGAATTGGGAGGGGATGAAGGCGGGCGAGTTTATCGGGGAGGGGCCCTTTGCGCAGAAGCCGGTGGCGGGGACAGCGTTTCTCGGAGTGGAGGTGAAGGACGCGGAAGCAGGCGGGGCGGAGGTCGTGCGGGTGGAGGAAGGAACCCCGGCGGCGGGGGTGGAGATGAAGGTCGGAGATGTGATCACGAAGGTGGATGATGTGGAGATCGCGGGGAAGGATGACCTGATCTCCTACCTGTTGGAGAAGGGGGCGGGGGAGCGGATCAAGGTGACGCTCTTACGGGGTGGCGAGGAGCAGACCATGACGGTCGAGCTGGGTGAGCGGCCTCCGGAGCCGGTGAAGGGGACGGCCTTTCTCGGGGTGAAGGTGGAGGATCGTGAAGGGGGCGGGGTGGAAGTGGCGCGGGTGGGTGAGGAGACGCCTGCTGCGGAGGTGGGGTTGAAGGCGGGGGATGTGGTGATCAAGATTGATGAGGTGGAGATCAAGACCAAGGACGACTTCACGGCCTACCTGCAGGAGAAGGGGGCGGGAGAGAAGATTGCGGTGACGATTTTACGAGATGGAGAAGAGCAAACACTGGAGATTGAACTGGGTGAGCGGTAGAGTGGTCATTGCCTTGGGCGCGTTGGCGCTGGTGGTGTTGCCGCTGTCCGGGCAGTCCCTGGAGGGGCCGTATCGTTTGAACGGTTCGCAGGTGCAGGCGGCGTTTGAGCCGGTGCGGCAGGTGTTGCAGACGAGCAGTGCGGTGCTGTATTTCGAGCGGACGCCGTTCGGGTTCGGGGCGGTGATGAGCGAGGATGGCTACATCCTGACGAAGGCGAGCGAGGTGGAGGGGAAGAAGGGGATCTCGATCCGGATCGAAGACAAGGAATACACCGATGTGACGGTGGTGGCGACGGACTTTGAGTGGGATGTGGCGCTGCTGAAGGTGGCGGCGGAGGGGTTGGTGCCGGTGCGCTGGTCGGAGAAGCCGGAGATCGCGCATGGGAGCTGGGTGGTGTCGAACGGAGCGACGAGCCGGACCCGCCGGAGGGTGCGCCCGGGCATCATCAGTGCCAATGCGCGGGCCATCGGTGGGGAGAGCCAGGTCGTGCTGGGCGTGGTGCTGAAGGTGGAGGAGGAGAAGGTTGTGATCGGAGAGGTGGCGGAGGAGAGCGGGGCGAAGGCGGCGGGCTTGGAGGCCGGGGATATTTTGCTGAAGGCGGAGGGCCAGGAGATCAAGGAACGGGACGAGTTGGTGAAGATGCTGGAGGGGAAGGTGCCGGGGGATATCCTGGAGGTGACGGTATTGCGTGGGGAAGAAGAGTTGGAGTTGGAGATCAAGCTGACGGCCCGCAACAAGGTGTTTCAGGCACCGATGTCGCGCAACGATCAGATGAGCGGGCCGGTGTCGCAGCGGCGGACGAATTTCGCGCGGGTGATCCAACATGACACGATGCTGTCGGAGCGGTCGGAGGGTGGGCCGCTGCTGGATTTGGATGGTCGGGGGGTGGGTTTGAATATTGCCTATGCGAGTCGGGCGGAGTCCTTTGCCATTCCGGCGGACGAGGTGGTGAAGATCTATGCGGCGCTCCTGGCGAAGGGGAGGGAGTAGCGCTCAGCGTTGCTGGGCGAGGTGTCGCTTGAAGATGGCGAGGGTGCGCTTGCGTTCGGTGGCGTGGTCGATGATGGGGGCGGG
>JAQCFL010000436.1 GCA_027619375.1 Verrucomicrobiota bacterium
CGGGAAGGGAGAGGGCATGCGACCGGGACGGTCACGCCACGGGTGGGAGGCGGTGGGCGTTGAGGCGGGAGGTTTGTTGGAGGGGCGGGGGTGGAGTAGCCGACGCCTCGCAGAGGCGCCGCTACGCGGGAAGGGAGAGGGCATGCGACCGGGACGGTCACGCCACGGGTGGGAGGCGGTGGGCGTTGAGGCGGGTTAGAGGACGCCGAGGTCTTTGCCGACGGCGGTGAAGGCGTCGACGGCTTGGTCGAGGTGGTCGCGGGTGTGGGCGGCGGAAATTTGAGTGCGGATGCGGGCGGTGTTTTGGGGGACGACGGGGAAGAAGAAGCCGATGGCGTAGATGCCTTTCTTGAGGAGTTTGGCGGAGAATTGTTGGGCGATTCTGGCGTCGCCGAGCATGACGGGGGTGATGGGGTGATCGGCGCCGGAGATGGTGAATCCGGTTTGGGCCATGGCCTTGCGGAAATAGGCGGTGTTGTCTTTGACGCGGTCGGCGAGTTCGGTGGAGGCGGTGAGGAGTTCGAAGACTTTGAGCGACGCGGCGGCGACGGGGGGGGCGATGCTGTTGGAGAAGAGGTAGGGGCGGGAGCGTTGGCGGAGGAGGTCGATGATCTCCTGCTTGCCGGAGGTGTAGCCGCCGGTGCCGCCGCCCAGGGCTTTGCCGAGGGTGCCGGTGGTGAGGTCGATCTTGCCGAGGAGTCCGCAGTGTTGGTGGGTGCCGCGGCCGGTGGCGCCGAGGAAGCCGGTGGCGTGGCAGTCGTCGAAGTGGAGGAGGGCGTTGTATTTCTCCGCGAGAGCGTGGAGGCCGGCGAGGTTGGCGATGACGCCGTCCATGGAAAAGACGCCGTCGGAGGTGATGAGTTTGTGGCGGGCCCCGGCGGTGTCGGCGGCCTGGAGTTGTGCTTCGAGGTCGGCGAGGTCGTTGTTTCTGTAGCGGTAGCGTTGTGCTTTGCAGAGGCGGACGCCGTCGATGATGGAGGCGTGGTTGAGGGAGTCGGAGAGGACGGCGTCCTCGGCGGTGAGGAGGACTTCGAAGAGGCCGCCATTGGCATCGAAGCAGGAGGGGTAGAGGATGGTGTCCTCGGTGCCGAGGAAGGCGCTGATGGTTTCCTCGAGTTGGCGGTGGAGGGACTGGGTGCCGCAGATGAAGCGGACGGAGGCCATGCCGAAGCCCCAGCGGTTGATGCCTTCGCGGGCCGCGGCGACGACCTCGGGGTGGTTGGCGAGGCCGAGGTAGTTGTTGGCGCACATGTTGATGACCTCCCGGCCATCGTGGAGGCGGACCACGGCGTCTTGTGGGGAGTCGATGAAGTGTTCGTGCTTGTAGAGGCCGGCGGCGTCGATGTCGGCGAGAGTGGTTTGGAGTTGGGCGAGGAAGATCGGGGAGAGCATGGGAGGGGGCCTGCGGCCCGGTTATTGGTTACTAGTTTTTGGGGGAGGCCGGAGTCGGACGGACGGGTCGGACGGGTCGGACGGGTCGGACGGGTCGGACGGGCGAGGTGAGGCGGTTAGGAGGGGGCCTTGTCGAGGTCGAAGGCGGCGTGGACGACGCGGGCGGCGTCCTCGATGCGGGTTTCGTCGACGGTGACGGAGATCTTGATTTCGGAGGTGGAGATCATGCCGATGTTGATGCCGGCGGCGCCGAGGGCGGTGAACATTTGGGCGGCCACGCCGGAATGGGAGCGCATGCCGATGCCGACCACGGAGAGTTTGCCGATGCCGGCCTCGGATTCCAATTGGGCGGCGGAGCCGAGGGTGTTGAGGACGGGTTTGAGGGCGGCCTGGGCACGACCGAGGTCGTTGGTGTGCATGGTGAAGCTGTGGCGGGCGAAGCCGTCATGGGCGATGTTGGAGATGATCATGTCGATGTTGATCTCCGCCTCGGCGAGGGCGCTGAGGATGCGAGCGGACATGCCTGGTTCGTCGGGGATGCCGATGATGGTGACGCGGGCTTGGGAGCGTTCGATTGATACGCCGCGGATGACGACGGATTCCATGGAGCCGTGTTCTTCTGTCACAATGGTGCCTGGGTTGTTGTTGAGGGAGGAGCGGACTTCGAATTTGACGCCGAATTTTTTGGCGAACTCGACGGAGCGGGACTGCATGACCTTGGTGCCGACGGAGGCGAGCTCAAGGAGTTCGTCGTAGGAGATTTCGGGGAGTTTCCGGGCATCGGGGACCACGCGGGGGTCGGCGGTGTAGACGCCATCGACATCGGTGAGGATCTGGCAGACATCGGCGTCGACGGAGGCGGCCACGGCGATGGCGGAGAGGTCGGAGCCACCGCGGCCGAGGGTTTGGATGAGGCCTTCCTCGTTGACGCCCTGAAAGCCGGCGACGATGACGACCTGGCCTGCGTCGAGGTATTTGCGGGTGAGGGAGGCGTCGATGGTATCGATACGGGCGCGGGTGTGGGAGCCGGAGGTGCGCAGGCCGGCCTGGCGGCCGGTGAGCGAGACGGTGGGCACGCCGAGTTCGAGGAGGGCCATGGTGACCAGGGCGATGGATTGTTGTTCGCCGGTGGAGAGGAGGACATCCATTTCGCGTTCGGGGGGATCGCTGGAGACCTCGCGGGCCATGGCGATGAGCTTGTCGGTGACCCCGCCCATGGCGGAAACGACCACGGCGATCTGGTTTCCCGCGTCGTGGAGGGCTTTGACACGCTGGGCGACGCTGCGGATGCGGTCGAAGGAGCCGACCGACGTGCCGCCGTATTTTTGGACGATGAGACCCATGGAAGGGCGGCGGGTGTAGGAGAAAGGGGGCGGCGAGGCAAGCGTGGGG
>JAQCFL010000437.1 GCA_027619375.1 Verrucomicrobiota bacterium
GCTGGTCACCCCCACCGGCGCCGCCGTCCTCTCCGAGATCGCCGACAGCTTCGGCCCCATCCCGACCATGACTCTGACCAACTTCGGCTACGGAGCCGGCAGCCGCGATCTGGTCATCCCCAACGTCCTCCGGGTCCTCCTCGGCGATTCGGTGGGCACCAAGGGCATCATCACCGAGTCCCTCACCCTCCTCGAAACAAACATCGACGACGAATCCCCCGAACTCACCGGCCACCTCACCAGCCAACTCCTTGAGGCCGGCGCCCTCGACGTCACCCTCCTCCCCGCCCAGATGAAAAAGGGCCGCCCCGGCGTCCTCCTCCAGGTCCTTGCCAAACCCGCCCACGCCGCCGAGCTCAAGCACCTCCTCTTCCACCAAAGCTCCACCCTCGGCGTCCGCGACAGCACCGTGCAGCGCGATTCCCTCCCCCGCCGTATCGAGACGGTCGAAACTTCCTACGGCCGCATCCGCGTGAAGATCGCCTCCCTCCCCAACGGCCAGGCCAAGATTTTCCCCGAATACGAAGACTGCCGTATCGCCGCCGCCCAAACCGGCACTCCCCTCCGCGACATCTACCACGACGTCTCCCACCACGCCGCCCACGCCCTCCACCTCCCCCACGACCATCACCATCACCATCACCATCACGAACACTAAGGGTGGGACCGACCTCCGGGCGGTCCGGTGGTTAAGACCGCTGTTCCCCTTTGGCTCCTCGCCCTTCATCCCCCCTCTCCTTTCGCCCTCACCGCCGCACCACCTCCACCGTCCGTTTCCCACCTCCCCCAATATCCGATAACCGATAACCGATAACCGATAACCGGGAACGAAGTGACCACGACCACCACCCTCCTCCTCAACGAAGACATCTACGAGAAGGTCATTCAGGAACTGGTCCCCTCCGCGAAGAAGTTCCTCTGGATCGTCACCGCCGACATCAAGGATCTCCACGTCAAGAAGGACCGCCGCTACGTCCCCTTCCTCGAAATCCTCCGCGACCTCATCGAGGAAGGAGTGGCCATCCGCCTCATCCACGCCAAGGAACCCGGGCCCCGCTTCCGCAAGGACTTCGACAAATATCCGGTCCTCGTCGAGAGCGATCTCTTCGAGCGCATCCTCTGCCCCCGCGTCCACACCAAGGCCGTGGTGGTCGACGGCAAACGCGCCTTCGTCGGCTCCCCCAACCTGACCGGAGCCGGCATGGGTGCCAAAAGCCCCCTCCGCCGCAACTTCGAGGCCGGATTCCTCACCGACGATCCCGCCTCCCTCAAGCCCCTCATGGAGTGGATCGACCAACTCTACCTCGGCGACTTCTGCGCCACCTGCCAGCGCCGCGACGTCTGCCCCGATCCCATTGCGTAGCCCCCGCCCCCTCCTCCTCACCAGCCAGCTCATGTATCCCGGCTCATTCCTCCTGCACGACTCCATCGAGGTCTGGCGCAAGGGCGGCAGCAGGGCCGATCACCGCGCCGCCGCAGGACGAGCCTACGCCAAGAACCAGAAAATCGGGGTCAAGGCCGCCACCGGCGTCTTTGCGAAGCTAGAACCGTAAAATGGCGTTTTCCAACGGCCCATTTCCCGGTTAGGGTTTCCCCCGTGCTCCAAATCGTCTTCAACGTCATCAGCGCCGCGGAGATCTCCCAACTCGAGACCCTCCAGCAGCTGGAACTCCTCGACGCCTTCCGCGTCACTGAGGACGATCTCGAGCACCTCGAAGACGATCGCTTCGGCCGTCTGGACCGTGACGGCAAGACCCTCTACCGCTTCCGCTCGGCCGACTGGCGCTTCTACTTCGAGGTCGCCGAGGGCAAGGTCATCGTACACCGCATCCTCCACAAGAACACCTTCCAGGACTTCCTCTTCCGCGCCAGGCTCCCCGTCGGTGAAGACGAGGAACTCGCCCAGTCCAAACAATTCTGGCGCCTCATCGACGAAGGCCGCAACGCAAAATCGGTGCGGTAACCGGACGCCCCCTCCCACCCGTGGCGTGACCGTCCCGCATGCCCGGGTGTAGCCTCCGGCAAAGACTCGGTCAGCCAGCCTCCCCTCCGCGTAGCGGCGCCTCTGCGTGGCGTCGGCGGCTCCACCCTCGCCCAGCCGCCTCCTACTGTTTGCGTTCAGAATTTACAATGGACTGTCCGGGCACGTAGTTCAGCTCAAAGTCCACTTTCCTGCTCTTGTGGACCGTGATCCGCTCCACAAGGCTCTCCACCAAGGTCCGCTTCCGCTTCTTCGTCATCTTGGGCCACTCAGCCACCAAGGTCTCCCCCTCCTCGAAGATCTCGGCTTTGGTGGCGGTGTCGGCTTCCAGAAGGCCGATCTCCTTCTCCAGCCGCGCTACCGTCTCGAAGAGCAGGGAACTGGACTCTTCGAGGGGTTGAAACTTGCTTTTGAACTCCTCAACGGACACCGCCTCCTTGTCGTAAAGCTCGTAGAGCCGGTCCATCTTCCTCTGAACCTTTTGGATAGGCTCGCGCCCGTTCCTCGTGGTGCCTCGGGCTCTCTCCCTCGACCTGGAGGTCCGTCGAGACCCGCAGCCAGATCCCGATCCTCCTTCGCTTGTTCTGTTTCGTTCTCGCCATGGTTTTCCTCAGGAATAGCGCATCGGAAGGCTCTTGTAAATATTACACTCTTCTCTTGTTGTGTGTTTGGATTTACATCGTCTAGCAGCCTGTCGGACTTGAGTCGAGTGATGGATCCATGCTGCGAGGTTTGCCTCTTCCGCCGAATCAGTGGGTGGATGAGGAGTGAAAGCTTCAATTTGGCAGCCTTCCGATCAC
>JAQCFL010000438.1 GCA_027619375.1 Verrucomicrobiota bacterium
GGCGGGTGGATTTTTTGAGGGGGGAGGAGGCGGTGGAGGCGGTGGGCGTGGATGTGGCGGTTGGAGGGTGGTGAGGGGGCTAAGCGGCCTGGGCCGACGCTCACGCGGCGGGACCATTTGTGCGGTTTTCCGTGGACTGAAGTCCACGGCTAACATGGATGGTCCCTCCGGGACCAGGAGGGGGATCGTCTGGGCGGTTGGAAACCGCCGCCACGTTTGGGAAACTGCGGCCGCGGGGCTTGCGATTGGGGGCTGGGGTCGGTAGAGCAGGGGCGTGCGTCTTTTTGACACCCTCAGCCGGCAGAATCGTGAATTGGAACCCGTGGATGGGAAGACCTTCCGGTTCTATTGCTGTGGGCCGACGGTGTATGGGCCGGCGCACATCGGGAACTTCCGGAGTTTCGTGGCGCAGGATGTGCTGCGGCGGGTGCTGGAGTTGGGGGGGACGAAGACGAAGCACGTGCGGAATTTGACGGACCTGGACGACAAGACGATCCGCGACTCGCAGGCGGCGGGGCAGTCGCTGAAGGAGTTCACGGCGTTTTGGACGGAGCGGTTCCATGCGGACTGCGCGAAGCTGAACTGCCTGCCGCCGCACATTGAGCCGAGTGCGGTGGAGCACATTCCGCAGCAGGTGACGATGATCGGGGAGCTGATCGAGAAGGGGCATGCCTATGCCTCGGAGGATGGTTCGGTGTATTTCCGGATCTCGTCGTTTCCGGAGTATGGGAAGCTGGCGCGGTTGGATCTGCAGGAGCTGGAGTTGGGCAGGACGCAGAACCAGCGGGCTGATGCGGATGAGTATGAGAAGGACAGTCTGAGTGATTTCGTGTTGTGGAAGGCGCGGCGCGAGGAGGATGGGGAGAACTTTTGGGCGAGTCCCTGGGGAGAGGGGCGGCCTGGGTGGCATTTGGAGTGCTCGGCGATGATCCGGCAGTATCTGGGGGAGACCTTTGATTTGCACAGTGGGGGAGAGGACCTCGTTTTTCCGCATCATGAGAATGAGATCGCGCAGTCGAAGTGCGCCTGCGGAGGGGAGTTTGCGCGGCATTGGTTTCACGTCACGCACCTGATGGTGGACGGGGGGAAGATGTCGAAGTCGTTGGGGAATCTGTACACGGTGGATGATCTGGCGGCGAAGGGGTTCACGCCGATGGTGGTGCGCTATGTGTTGGTGAGCGGGCACTATCGGAAGCAGTTGAACTTCACTTTTGACACGCTGCATGCGGCGAAGGAGGCGCTGGGCAAGTTGGCGCGGGGGGAGCAGGCCTTGGCGAAGGCGGCGGGGATGGAGGGGGTGCCGCGTTATGGGGATTTGCTGGGGCTGGAAGATGCGGGGGTGTTTGCGGAGGCCTGGGCATCGATGAATGATGATTTGAACACGGCCACGGCGCTGGGGAAGGTCTTCACGGGATTGCGGACGGCGCTGGAGGGGGATGTGGTGGCGAATTGGAAGGGACTGCACCTGGTGCTGGCCTCGCTGGGATTGGAGTTGCCGGACTTGGAGGAAGTGGTGGAGGTGCCAGAGGAGATCCGGGCGCTGGCGGAGGAGCGTTGGGCGGCGCGGAGTGCGAAGGATTGGGCGGAGTCGGATCGACTGCGGGATGCCTTGGCGGCGAAAGGTTGGGTGGTGAAGGATGGTAAGGAGGGGTATGAGGTGGTGTTGGCGTGAGGAGTTGACGGACGGAGAATTTGACCGATGATTTCGCTGATTTCACTGATTGTTGATCATGGACCTGCCTATTCGCCCACGCCGGAACAGAAGGACTGCCGGGATTCGTGCTTTGGTGCGGGAGACTTCGTTGTCGGCTAGTGATTTGATCTATCCGCTCTTCATGCACGAGAAGGAGGTGAATGAGGCGATCGAGTCGATGCCGGGGTGCACGCGGTGGTCGTTGGCGGGATTGGTGAAGGAGGCGGGGGAGGCGCATGCGCTGGGGATTCCGGCGGTGGTGTTGTTTCCGGCGATTGCGGAGGAGTTGAAAACTTCGGAGGCGGAAGAGTGTTTCAATCCGGATGGATTGGTGCCGCGGGCGATCCGGGCGCTGAAGGAGGCGCATCCCTCGCTGTTGGTGATCACCGATGTGGCGTTGGATCCGTATAATGCGGATGGGCATGACGGGTTGGTGGAGCGGAATGAGGCGGGGGAGTTGGAGATCGTGAATGATGAGACGGTGGCGGTGTTGTGTGAGCAGGCGCTGTGTCATGCGCAGGCGGGAGCGGACATTGTGGCACCGAGCGATATGATGGATGGGCGGATCGGGGCGATCCGGTCTTATCTGGATGAGTCGGGATTCACGGAGGTGTCCATCCTGAGCTACACGGCGAAATTTGCGTCGGCGTTTTACGGGCCGTTTCGTGGGGCGTTGGAGTCGGCGCCGAAGGAGGGGGACAAGAAGACGTATCAGATGGATCCGGGGAATGTGCGGGAGGCGCTGCGGGAGTTGATCCTGGATGAGGACGAGGGGGCGGACATGGTGATGGTGAAGCCGGCGGGGCCGTATCTGGATGTGATTGCGATGCTGCGCGAGGCGACCACCTTGCCGATCGCGGCGTATCAGGTGAGCGGGGAGTATTTGATGTTGAAGTCGGCTTCGGCGGCGGGGTGGTTGGATGAGGAGAAGGTGGTGCTGGAGAGTTTGCTGGGGATCAAGCGGGCGGGGGCGGATATGATTTTGACTTACTTTGCGAAGGATGTGGCGGGGTGGTTGAGGTAGGAGGCCAGAGATCGTTGGTTCATTGGGGGGAGGGGAGGAGGGAGGACGCCTGCGTCTGCCCG
>JAQCFL010000439.1 GCA_027619375.1 Verrucomicrobiota bacterium
GGAGCGACCGTCCCCGACCGTGAGAATTCGGGGGCCGATTGGGTGGGTTTGGCTTTTTTTCAGGGGGATTTAGCTCGTTGAGCCTGGACTGAGCTTGGGGGTTGATTTATTTAAGTTTTCTTAATAGTCTCGGTCCGCTAAACACCGAGTGCGTTACATGAATCCCTTTATTATAGTACCTGAGAGTCGTCGTCCTGGAGTGGAACCTAATGAGCCGAAAGCGATGGTGGGGATGACGCCCTCGCGGATGGCGCACGTGGAGCAGGATGTGCTGCGCCGTTTTGAACCGGAGATACCGCTGGGCTTGGATGGCGAGGAGGAGGTGGAGGCACCGCCGTTGACGATGATCCGTCCGGGGATGCGGAAGAAGCGGGAGGAGTTGACGCAGGTTTCGCGGCCGAAGACGGTGACCAAGGGTTGGAAGTTTTGGAAGCGTCCCAGCAAGCGGACGCAGGAGTTGATGGAGTTGAAGAAGACATCGGCGGAGATCAGCGGGGTGATGGGTGCGGTGCGTGATCACTTGGAGACTGCGAACAACGACCGTGAGTTGATGCGGAAGACCTTGTCGCCGCTGCCCCTGGCGGTGGATGGGTTGCGTCGGGTGGGAGACAACCAGCGGCGGACGCATGAGATTTTGGAAGGGCTGCAGCAGTGCGTGGAGCGGACGGCGGACAAGGATGCGGTGTTCTTTCAGGCCATGGACCGGTTGAACGACGGGATATCGACGATGGACATGGTAGTGGTGGGGATGGGGCGGACCTTTTCGAGCATCGAGCGCAACAGCAAGGCGTCCTCGGCGACGCTGGAGAAGTTGGCGGCGCGGATCGATGCGTCGGACCGCTTCATGGAGTCGGCCTTTGATCGGTTTCAGGCCACGGAGAAGCAGTTCACGAGCTATGTGGACGGGAGTGCCCGGCGTTCAGCGCTGGTGACGGTGGCGATCTGTGCGCTGATGACCTTGGGGATCACGATGCTGGCCTACACCTTGAGTCGTCCCTCGGGGGAGGCCCCGGTGGTGCCGATCAAGCAGACGCAGGGGGTGCCGAAGGGGAGGGCGGGCCTCGCGGAGGGAAATTGATGCTTTTTTGCGGTGTGCTAGCCGTGTTTGGATCAGGACTGTAGGCAGAGCGCATGTGGCACTACGCGAAAGAGCAGGAAAGGCACGGGCCGGTGAGCCAGGAGCAGTTGCTGGGCTTGTTGCGGTCGGGGGCCCTGGCGGATCATGATTTGGTTTGGCGGGAGGGGATGGCGGCCTGGCAGGCGGCGGGGGAGGTGATGGAGTTGCAGCGGGCCCTCTTTGGCAGTCGGGTTCCGGAGGCGGCGGGATCGACCATGAGTGTGGCCCCGCCGCAGAACGGACTGGCGATCACGAGTCTGGTGTTGGGGATCGTTTCGATCGTGGCGATGACGCTGATCATCACGGCCATCCCGGGGGTGGTGTGTGGGCACATCGCCCGGCGGCAGATACGGGAGGCTCCGGGGGTGCAGAGCGGCGAAGGAATGGCGATTGCGGGGTTGATCCTTGGCTACATCGCGATCATTCTGAGCCTGGCCTTCATCGCACTGATGGTGGCGATGTTTTATTCAATCTCCTGAGGAACCCCGAATTTCAACGACAACAACTCCCGAAACAATGGAATGGTATTACGCGAAGCATGGCAAGCAGGAGGGGCCGGTGGATCTGGCAACCCTGCAGGGGAAATTTCAGAGTGGTGAGTTGGCTCCGACTGATTTGGTTTGGCGGGAAGGGATGGCGGAATGGACGGCGGTGGGGAGTGTGGCGGAGGTTTCGGCTGTGCCGGGTGCGGCAGCCGGGGAAGCGGCGGTTGCTTCGAGCGCGGCTCCGAACCCTCAGGCGCAGAGCCCGATGGGCGGAGGGTATCCGCCGCAGGGGATCGCGCCCAACATGGCGGTGGCTCCGACGAGTGGTCTGGCCATCGCCAGCATGGTTTGCGGGATCGTGAGTCTGATGCTTTGTTACATCAACGGGGTTGCGGCATTGCCTGCGGTGATCTGCGGGCACATGGCGCTGAAGCAGATCAACAAGGCCCTGACCCCGGTGGGTGGGCGGGGAATGGCCATTGCGGGATTGGTGACGGGCTACATCGGTCTGGCGATCCAGCTTGTCTTCATCGTTGGCATTGTCGTTGCCGTGACGCAGGGGATGTGATCCGTGTCTGGATTCCGCGGCCGCTGTTTGGTGAGCGTGCTGATCCTCGCGGTGGGGATCTTGCTGGCGATGGGGCTGTATCGCGGGGTGCCGGGGCGTGATGCGGCTTACTTTCCGAAGTGTGTGGTGCGGCAGGCGACGGGATGGGACTGCGCGGGGTGCGGGATGACGCGGGCCACGCATGAGTTGCTGCATTTGCGGTTTGGGAAGGCGCTGGCGTATAATCCGCTGATCGTGCTGGCCTCGCCGCTGATCATGTTGGCGTGCGGGATGCAGTGGGCGGCGTGGTTGTATGGGGAGCGTTACCGGGGGCCGCGGGTGCGGTTCTCCATGCGGACGGGAGTGGTTATGGTGGTGGTGATTTTACTGTACAGCGTGTTGCGGAATATTCCGGTGTGGCCGTTGACGTTGTTGGGGCCGGGGGGTGGGTAGGGGGCTGCGAAATGGCCCGCAGTGAAAGAGGGGCCCTTTCCCGCCGAGGCTACCTGCTAGAAATTTCCAACCGACAATTTCCAAATAAAATTCAAATCCAAGACCAAATCTCAACTGCTGAAGCTCGTTGCCACATCCGGAATCGCGAATGACAAGCACG
>JAQCFL010000440.1 GCA_027619375.1 Verrucomicrobiota bacterium
CCGCGGGTGGGGCGGGAGGTGTGGGGAGGAGCGGGGGTGGAACCGCCGACGCCTCGCAGAGGCGCCGCTATGCGGGAAGGGAGGGCTGGCGACCGGGACCCGTCTTTCGCGAAACGCTACGGAGGGCAGGCTGGTCACGCCACGGGCTATTGCTGGCCGAGGTAGTGTTGCCACCAGCTTTTGGCACCTTGGGGGGGGATTTGGTCGAAGGGGTTGGTGCCGTCGACGAGGCGGAAGCTGATGCCGAGGGGGAAGCGTCCCTCCGGGGGGTGGCCGGTGTATTGGCCGTGGCCCCAGTAGTCGCCGTGGGCGACGAGGTCGAAGCGGGTGAGCTTGCCATCCTTGAATTCGAGGTGGCCGCGGAGGTCGGCTTCGTAGCCGCTGCTTTGGTCGGGGCGGGCGAGGTGGATGGTGCCGGTGAGCGTGCCTGTCTTGTCTATTGTTAGGGTGGACTGCCTGAGGTCTTCGGGTTTCCAGAAGGAGGGTTCGCCGCGGGTGTTGTCGACGAGATGGTAGAAGACGAGTCGCGTGGCGAGGGAGGCGGGGATGGCGTTGGTTTTGACGAGTTCCTTCTCCTCCGCGGCGGTGATCCAGAGGAGGTCGCGGGAGATGGCGGACTGGAAGATGGCCTTCCAGGGATCGTCGGTGGGTTCGTATCCGCCGAGGACCTTGGCGTGGACGCGGACGATGCGCACGCCTTCGGGAGCGTGGTGGAGGAAGCGGTTGTCGGGCTTGTCGACGACGAGGGGGTTGCCGGGATCGAGGCGTTTCTGGTCGAAGGCCATGAGGGACTGGCGGAGGAGCTTCTTGATGCGCTCGGGGCCGCGGTTGTTGTTGTAGCCGAGGAAGTCACCGGTGGGGGTGGCGATGTAGAGGCCCTGGGTGGTGTTGTTGGGGTCTGGGCGGGGGCTTTTGCTGATGATCTTGCGCCAGAAATCGCCCTCCTCGTCCTTTTGCCGACGTTGCGCGAACTGATCGATGGCGACGGGGATGAAGTGTTTCTGGAGGAGATCGATGATTTCGGGATCGGCGAAGGTCGACGCACGGTCGAGCACACCGTTGTTTCAGGTGCAGCCCATGGGGTGGCCGTCCATGGCCCAGATGAAGAGCGGTTTGCCCTCGGCGAGGGCCTTGTGCTGGGCGGGAATGAGGGAGGAGTGCCAGGGGATGGTGGTCCAGGCTTCGTGGGGGGGTTGGAGGTCCTGGTGGAGTTGCTGAAACTGCCCGGGGGTGAGTTCGGCGGCGGCGAATGCGGAGGTCAGGGCGAGGGCGGCGAGGAGGGGCGGTTTCATGGGCATCGTATCGAACGTGGGTCGGGCGGGGTTCCTATCTTTCGTCCGGGTCGGGACGGAAACGGCGCCTCGGTGGCGGGGACGGAGGCACCGTGGGAGAGAGGGGCGGCTCAGGGTTTCGGGATGCTGTGTTCCTTGCGGGTGAAGTTCCAGACCTGGTCCTCACTTTGGAGGTAGAACTTGTTTTCGAGGACGGTCCACTGGCCGCTGCCAAGTTGGGGGATGTCCATCTTGGTCTGCGTGACGATGCCCTTGAAGGAGACCTTGGCCCGGGCGGCGTCCTTGGTGAGGGAGATGACCATCTTGCGGTCGCCGGGGGTCTCGCCTTCGCCGATGGAGGCGATCGTGTATTGCTGTTGGCCGTTGAGGTTGACGACCACGGGGAAGTCACCGGCGCGGGTGGTGTGGGCGACGCCGAGCATCTCCCATTGATGCCAATCGACGAGGACCTTCATCGTCCCGGTGTTGATGGTGGCGACGTAGTCACCCTTGATGCCGGTGAATTCGAAGTTGGTGCCGGAGGGTCCGGACTTGCCGAGGGAGGTGATGATGGCCTTGGCTAAACTGGTGTTGTCGAGGATCCAGGTGCCGGTGAGTTTGGCTTTCCCCTCGCTGACGGTGGGGACTTCGGGTTCCGGGGGAGCGATGTCGCGGGGTTTCTTTTCTTCGTCCTGCGCTTGGAGGGAGGCTCCGCTGAAGACGAGGAGGGCAAGAGTGAGGTTCCAGTTCATGAAGGTGTAATTGGTGGCGCGGGTTCGTGCATCGAACCCAAGGAGAGCCATTTGAGGCGGGGAAGGCGGCGGGGTCAATACGGGAAGGGTGAAATTGTGCGGTTGGGGTGGTCCGGTTGACTCTGATAGGCAGGCTGGAAGCCTGCCAGAACCTTCACAGGCTGGAAGCCTGCGCCACGTTCAGGGCAATTCCTCGACTTCGAGGATCCAGAAGGCCTTGTTGGCGGTGGTGACTTGGTCGATGACGGTGATGGTTTTGCCGATGGGACCGAGGACTGAGGTGACGTTGCCGCTGGGGTGGAATTGTTCGGCGTCGGTGGCGGTGTTGTAGGTGTAGCGGCTGTTGAAGCCGAGGAGGTCGGTGTTTCGACCGATGATGTATTTGAGGTCGGGGGCGTCGGGTTGGTAGGGGAAGGTGAGGTGCATTTCGGTGCCGCCGAGGCCGTCGGGCATGAGGACGGCGGAGAGAATGCCGTTGGCCTCCGAGAGGGTGGGGTTGAGGCCGCAGGCGTATTCGATGCCGTTCATGTTCTTGTCGCCTTCGGAGTCGCCGGGGAAGGTGGCGTTGAGGTGGGCGGGGATGTTTTCGCCTGCCCAGACGGGGTAGCCGAGGAGGTGTCCGGCTTCGTGGGCTCCGATGTCGGGCCCGGCGCCGATTGGTCGGGAGAGGCCGCGTTGGTCGAAGGGGAGGGAGCCGCCGGCGGCATCCCGGGCCGGGGAGTTCGAGAGGGGCGGGAG
>JAQCFL010000441.1 GCA_027619375.1 Verrucomicrobiota bacterium
GGAAATGGAAGAGCGGGGAGTTCGGCTGGGCGGTTGGAAACCGCCGCCACGGGTTGGGGAGGCGGTGGGCGAGGACGCGGGAGGGGCCTTGGAGGAGAGAGGGGTGGAACCGCCGACGCCTCGCAGAGGCGCCGCTACGCGGGCCAGGGGAGGCTACGGAGGGCAGGCTGGTCAGGTCACTGTTTTGAAGGTGGGGCTTTTCAAATGGGATGAGGGTTCTAGAAGTGAGGGATGGAGATCCGGGTGGAAGACTACGAGAAGCTGGGGAAATTTTATTTGGGGCGGGGGTATGATTTGGAGAAGGGGGAGTTGCGGGATGAGTTGACGCTTTATGATTCGAAGGATCTGGTGACGCACGGGGTGGTGCTGGGGATGACGGGATCGGGGAAGACGGGGCTGTGCCTGGCCTTGTTGGAGGAGGCGGCGATGGACGGGATCCCGGCGATCATCATCGATCCGAAGGGGGACATTCCGAACCTGATGCTGACCTTCCCGGAGTTTCGGGCGGAGGATTTTCGGCCGTGGATCAATGAGGATGATGCGCGGAAGAAGGGGAGCACGCCGGAGGAGTTCGCGGGGAAGACGGCGGAAATGTGGAAGAATGGATTGGCTTCGTGGGGGCAGTCGCCGGAGCGGGTGCGGCAGTTGCAGGGGAAGGTGGACATCAACGTGTTCACGCCGGGAAGCAATGCGGGGATTCCGGTGTCGATTTTGAGTTCGCTGGAGGTGCCGCCGTTCGAGGTGATGGATGACGGGGAGTTGTTGGGAGAGCGGATCGAGAGCACGGTCTCGTCGTTGTTGTCGTTGGTGGGGGTGAATGGGGATCCGATTCAGAGTCCGGAGGCGGTGTTGTTGGGGGCGGTGTTTCAGCATTGCTGGAGGGCGGAGCAGAATCTGACCTTGGAGACGTTGATCCGGCACCTGCAGCGGCCGCCGTTCGGGAAGGTGGGGGTGATCGATCTGGAGTCGTTCATGGCGGAGGGGGAGCGGCAGAAGCTGGCGCTGCGCTTCAACAACCTGCTGGCGAGTCCGGGATTTGCGACCTGGCTGGAGGGGCCGCCGTTGGACATTCAGCGGATGCTGTGGAACGAGGAGGGGAAGCCGCAGGTGTCGATTTTTTCGATCGCGCATTTGAGTGACACAGAGCGGATGTTCTTTGTGTCGTTGTTGTTGAACCAGATGCTGGGCTGGATGCGAGCGCAGAGCGGGACGACAAGTCTGCGGGCCCTGCTCTACATGGATGAGATCTATGGGTATCTGCCGCCGACTGCAAATCCACCAAGCAAGAAGCCGTTTTTGACGCTGCTGAAGCAGGCGCGGGCCTTTGGTTTGGGGGTGTTGGCGGCGACGCAGAATCCGGTGGATCTGGACTACAAGGCGATGTCGAACATGGGGACGTGGTGGCTGGGGCGTTTGCAGACGGAGCGGGACAAGATGCGGGTCTTGGATGGGTTGGAAGGGGCGGCGGCGGAGGGAGGCGGGAAGTTCAACCGGAGGGAGATGGAGCAGTTGTTAGCGGGGTTGGATAGCCGGGTGTTCCTGATGAACAACGTGCATGAGGATGGGCCGGAGGTGATGCATGTGCGCTGGGTGATGAGCTATTTGTGCGGCCCGCTGACGCGGCGGCAGATCAAGGAGTTGATGGATCCGGTGCGGGAGAAGTTTCTGCCGAAGGCGGCGGTGAAGGTGGCGGCGGGGAATCCGATGGCAATGAGTGCGGCGAAGGTGGAGGAGACGGGTGGGGAGCGGCCGGTGGTGGGCAAGGGGGTCATGGAGTTGTTTGCGCTGATCGCGGGGGAGGCGGAGGGGGTGTGCTATCGGCCGCATCTGTTGCGGGAGGCGGAAGTGCATTTCGCCTCGACGATGGCGGATGTGCAGGGGTCGCGGCCGGTGCGCATTGTGAATCCGGTGAAGGCGGGCGGGATCGATTGGGACCACGAGCGGGACTGTAAGGTGCCGCTGAAGGGGCTGTCGGGTGATCCGCAGAAGGGGGCGCGGTTTGAGGAGTTGCCGGGGTATGCGATGAATGAGGACAACTACAAGCCGGTGGAGGAGGAGTTTGAGGAGTGGATTTATCGGAATGAACGGGCGGAGGTGTTTTTCAGTCCGTTGTTTGATGAGTATTCGCGCTTGGGGGAGGGCGAGGGGGATTTTCGGGCGCGGATCGCCTTGAAGGCGCGGGAGGTGCGGGATGAGGCGGTGGAGAAGCTGCGGGACAAGTATGAGAAGAAGATCAAGACGAAGGAGGATCAGTTGGGGCGGGCCGATTTGACGATTGAGAAGGAGAAGGCGGAGTCGGCGAGCGCGCTCCTGCAGACTCTTGGGGGCTTGCTGGGAGGGTTATTGGGGGGGAGGAGGTCTCGAGGCGGAACGTTTAGTGCGGGAACACGGGCCTACAAACAGCAGCGGGATGTGGGGATCGCGAAGGAGAAGGCGCGGGCTCTGGAGAAGGATGTGGCGGAGTTGGAGGAGGAGCTGCGGGAGGAAGTGGTGGATCTGGAGCGGGAGTATGATCCGGAGAAGGCGACGTTGGAGACGATTGAGATCAAGCCGTATAAGAAGGATATTGATGTGAAGGCGGTGGCGTTGTTGTGGCTGCCGTATGATGAGCTTGGGGATGGGGTGTGGTAGCACGCGGGGCGTGCGGTTATTGGTTATTTGTTATTAGTTATTGGAGGAATTACAGAGCGATGAAGAAAACCTTAACATTGGTGGTTCTGGCTGTGATGGTGGGGGGATTGGCGGTGGTGGGGGTGAGGGA
>JAQCFL010000048.1 GCA_027619375.1 Verrucomicrobiota bacterium
TGAACCAGCGGGTGAAGCGCTGCTTGAGGGTCTTCATGAACTGCGAGAGATCCCACATGCGCCTGAAGTAGGACTCGCGCAGGGCCTCGGCTCCGTCGCTGTTGCCCTGCTTGCGGAAGAGCTCCAACTGCCAGCGGATGGCGGCGAGCTTTGGCTTTGCGTAGAGGATGGCGAGGTGCCGGAGGAGCTTTTCATCCGACCAATCCGTCCCGCGCCCTTCGGGAGGGGCGGGAACTTCGACGAGGAGGTGGAAGTGGTTGGACATCACGCAGAAGTTGAGGATGCGCACCTGGCAGAACTTCTCGTAGAGCCGCATGTAATCCACGAACTGCTCCCGCTCCGCGTCCCCCAGCACAAAGCGCCGGTCCACCACCCGGGAGAGGCAGTGGTAGATGGCCAGCTTGCCCTTGAGCGCTTCCAGGTCCTCCTGCGTGAGCCCGTCGGTGCCCCCTTCCGCCGCCTTCGCCGCTGCTGCTTCGATGAGATCCACCTGGTGCCAGGGGGCGAGATAACGGGCTTTCGGCATGACGGGATGGAGCAAAGCACGGGACGACAGAGGTTGCAAGGCCTTTATTTATAATTAGCCTGGGAACAGGTTAGGGGAAGAAGTTCGTTACGGTGAGATTCTCGCGCTCTTTCAGGGCTGGGGAGGAAGTGCCAGGCCACAATGCCGAAGAGAAAATCGACGATGGAGGGTCTGAACCACGTGCCATTCTTGCCTGGGTCCTTATGCGGAGTCGGTGATCGGCGCGCTGGGCTATCCAGTCACCGGGCGCAAGGTTCGGCCCTTCCTGTTCGGGATGGGGCTGCTGGGCAGTCTCTCGCCGGTGGTGGTGGGGATTTTGCTGTTCCTGGCTTGATCAGGGGAGCGGTTCGCTTGAGCGTTGCCTTCCCTCGAAGAGGACCGTCTCGGTGTAACCGGCATCTTTGGCGAGGGCGATGGCGCGGTGGAAGTCGCGGCCGAGTTCCGCGGGGGCGTGGGCGTCGGAGGAGATGATCAAGGGGACGCCTGCGTCGCGGGCCATGCGGAGGAAGTCGAGGGCGGGGTATTGTTCGGCGCAGGGTTTGTGCCAGCCGGCGGTGTTGATTTCGATGACGCAACCGGAGGCGGCGATGGCTTCCATGGCGGGTTCGTAGAAGCGCTGGAGATCGCCCTCCGGCCGGAAGCCAAATTTCTTGATAAGGTCGGGGTGGGCGAGGATGTCGAAGAGGCCGCTTTCGGCCATGGCGGCATACTCTTCCCAGTAGCGGGACCAGGCTGCCTCGACATCCGTTTCGGCCCAACGGCCGAGCCACTTGGGGTTGTCGAAGTCCCAGCGGTCGCCGAGGTAGTGCACGGAGCCGATGAGGTAGTCCCAGGGGTAGCGGCCGGCGAGGTCTTCAATCCATCCCTCGCAATCGGGCAACCAGTCGCATTCCAAACCGGAGCGGATCGGCAGTCGGTTGGCTGCGTGGGTACGGGCGGATTCGATCCAAGTGAAGTACTGCTCCAACTCCGAACTGAGCATGCGCCAGTCATCGAAGGGCTCGGGGAGAGCGGGGGCGTGGTCGGAGATGCCGTATTCGGTGATTCCGGCGGCGAGGGCGGCCTCCACGTACTCCGTGGGTCCGCCGACGGCGTGTCGGCAGAGGGGGGTATGGCTGTGATAATCGGCCGGCATGAAACTTTTGGATCGAATGGAGCCTTTGGCGTTGTCCGACGGTGGAAGGGATACTAGATTCTCGCGCGGGCGCAAGGGCCCTTCTTAATGTTGGATTCCAGGTTAGAAATAGGAGGGTTGGACATAGGAGAGGCGGACGCCTTTACCGAAGCGCTGATTACGAAGCTTCGGAATCATCCCAAGCGGATTGTGTTCAGTGATGGCTGTGATGCCCGTGTTCTGAAAGTGGCGGAGGAGATGGTGCGCCTGGAAGTGGGGGTGCCGATCTTGCTTGGTCCGAAGAAGGAGATTTTGGGCAAGGCGGATGAACTGGGGATCGACATGACCTTTGTGAAGGTTCTGGAGCCTGCGGTGGCTTCGGATCTGCCGTTGTTTTGTGAGCGGCTGCGGAGGATTCAACGCTACAAGGGGGTGGAGCTGGCGAACGCCTGCGAGGTGGTGGCGCAACCGCATCATTTCGCCAGCATGATGATCCAGTATGGTCAGGCGGACGCCATGGTGGGAGGCAACCTCAGTTTGCCTGCGGCGGTTTTTCGTGCGGTATTGCACATGGTGAAGCCGGATCCGAGCGTGCCCAAGGCGTTTTCGGTGGCCGTTTTGTCCGCCCCCCACCTCAAGCATTTCGGCCCGGCGGGTGTTCTCTATCTGGCGGACAGCGGGATGATTCCTGACCCGAGTGTCGAGGAGCTTGCGGCGATCGCGGAGAAGACCGGATTATTGGCGCGGCACAATTTGGGTCGGCGACCCCGGGTGGCGATGTTGAGTCACTCCACCCTCGGCTCGGCGGGGACTGATTCGGCCCGCAAGGTGGTGGCGGCGACGGAGTTGGCGAAGCAGCGGGTGTCGGGGATCGAGATCGAGATTGATGGGGAGATCCAGGTGGACGTGGCCTTGGATGCGGCGGCGGCGGAGATCAAGATACCGGGGCTTGCGGCGAAGGAAACGGCGGATGTGTTGGTGTTTCCAAACCTTGATGCGGCGCACATTGCGATGAAGCTGTTGCACCATGTGGCCGGGGCCCGGGTTTACGGGCAGTTGATTCTGGGGCTGGCCCGGCCCGCCGCGCAGGTCACGCGGACGGTGGATGCCACGAGTTTGCTGGGCACGGCCCTTGCGGTCGGTCTGGAGGCGGTGAAGTTCCACGAGTTGTATCCGGACGGCGAAATGCCGTAGGTACTGACTGGGCTCACTCCGCGTTGGGGATCTCGAGGATGCGGTCGATCCATGCGCCGATGGCGGCGCGGACTCTGTGGCGGTCGTGGTCGACGAAGGGCTCGTGGAGTTGTTCCTCGAACTCCAGGTGGGTGGCGTTGGGAAAGTTGCTTGTCTGGAGGAAGTGGCGGAGCGAATCCGCGTCACAGACGGGGTCGGCGGAGCCTTGGGTGAACAAGAGGGGAAGGGGGGCCGGATGGATGGCAAATCCGCGGCGGACCTCACGGGCAGCAGTGATGAGATCGCAGCCCCAGCGCAGGCTGATCTGGCTATGGAAAGGGCCGGAGGTCCATTTCACCTGTTCGAGTTCATCATCGAAATGACGGCAGGAGGCGCCCCTGACTCCGGTGTCCAGGGCGATGCCCGGGAAGAACTTGGAGAGGGCCCGGAGACAGGCGACCACGATGGGATGGCGGGTGGATTCCGGATGGAGGAGGGGCGAACTGATCCAGGCGAAGTGGTAGTCGTGCTGGGGATGGAGGAGTTCGCGCAGGGCCAGCAGTCCGCCCACGGAGTGCCCGATGAGGCCGATGGGGCCATTCGGGCAGAGATCCCGGGCGCGGGTGAGGTTGGCGCGCACGATGCGGTCGATGCAAGCCATGTCGGGAACGAACCCGCGTTTGCCGGGAGACCCGCCATGGCCGGGCAGATCGGTGGAGATGCAGTGGAGGCCGCGGCGCAGAAAGGGCTCGAGGATTTCCTCATAGCGGGAGGAGTAGTCGCCGTGCCCGTGGAGAAAGATGACCGCGCCCCGGGCGGGAAGGGAGGGGAGGAAGGCGTGCTCCTTGAGTTTGCCGACCTCTGCATCTTCGGCCCGGGCCATGGTTCAGGCGGTGACGATGGACTCGAGGAGATCGGAGACGAGGACGGAGTCCTTGGTCCGATTGTTCTGGCCCAGGGCGAACTGCAGATTGACGAGCATCCGTTGGAGAATGTCGTGGAGGGAACAGGGTCGTTGAATGGCCTGGCGGGCTTCCGCGGAAAGCTGGGCGGGTTTGGAGTACAATTCCTGCAGGGAGACGAGGCGGCCGCGGTGGTAGCAATCGACCAGAACGGATGATTCGCCGCTGCCGATCCAGCCGAGGAAATGGCCGGGGAAGCTGCAGCCGTGGATGGCGAGGTCCAGTCTTCGTGCGACGAGCATGGCGAGGACGGTGAGGCCGATGGGATTACCTTTTCGGTTTTGGAGAATCCAGAGCAGGTCGGAGTTCTCGGGGTTGTAGTAGCCCGAGCTGTTGCTGCGGAAGCGGCCGGAGCCGAAGAGGTATTCGCAGAGGGATTCCTCGTCGGTGTCGGCGGCGCAGACGGTGACCTCATCGGCGAGGGCGTCGAGGGCGTCGATGAGGCCGGGTCGGGGAGTGATGCCGTCGTGCAGAAGATCGGAGAGAAGGCGCAGAAGCATTTCGAAGGTGGCCCACCCGCTTTCGGTATCGGTGATGCCTCCATCGGGGACGAACCAATCGGAGCGGAGGGCTCGGCGGCGACCCGGGCCGAGCAAGTCGGAGAGGTGTTGGCGGTCGCGGGGGGAGAGTTGGATGTTGAGTTGCTGCAGTTCCGCGCTGAGGTCGCCGTTGCCGCGGGAGAATTGTTCGGCGAGTTCGGCCTGAACGGCGGGCTCCTCGTCGTCGAGCAGCTTCACCAGGTGGGGGAGGTCGGCAAGGGGCTGCACGAGGGGGAGGTAGTCAGGTAAACCGCCCTACTACGCATGAGGCGGGGGGGGTATTTTTCGTTCTCGATCCTCGAGTGAAAAATGGTGCGCGATACTGGATTTGAACCAGTGACCCCCACCGTGTCAAGGTGATGCTCTACCCCTGAGCTAACCGCGCTTTTTTTAGGAACCGCGGGAAGGTAGGGAGCGGGGCCCTGCGACGCAACGCTTTTTTCGAGGGGGGGGAGCAGGGCGATCAAGCTGGGGAGAGCAAAACCGCGAATGGACGCGAATCGAGACGAATGTTCTATGAAACCTTCTATTGATGGGCTCGAAATAGAGGGCTTCTTGATTGAATCCAACCTCATCTCCCGAAATATTCGCGACCATTGGCGACTATTCGCGGTTAAAAGATCTCATTTAGGGGATTTCATCCCCAGTTTGATGACCCGGGGGGGGAGGAGGGGGGGGGACGCAAAAGAGGGGTGCTGCGAACAGCACCCCTCTCCTGTAAAGTTAAAAACGCGATGGAGCGGGACCCCTCAAGGAGTGGGTTCCCGGCCCATGTGTTTGAATTAGCGACGCTTCTTGGTAGCCTTTTTAGTTGCCTTTTTCTTGGCAGCCTTCTTTTTAGCAGGCTTCTTTTTAGCGGCTTTCTTAGCAGCCTTCTTCTTAGCGGCTTTTTTCTTCGTCGCTTTTTTAGCTGTCTTGCGCTTGGCCGCCTTCTTGGCGGTCTTGCGTTTGGCAGTCTTTTTCTTTGCAGCCTTCTTAGCGGGCTTCTTTGCAGCCTTCTTAGCGGGCTTCTTTGCAGCCTTCTTAGCGGGCTTCTTTGCAGCCTTCTTAGCAGGCTTCTTAGTAGCCTTCTTAGCAGGTGCCTTCTTCTTGGTCTTCTTCTTTGCAGCCATGGCTTTATGTTTTGTTAGCTCGCTTTGAACAGCGAGCTTCTCTTCCGGGGTAAGAACCCCTGACGAGAGTAGTAAGAGGATAGCGCTACCGATGCTCCCTCCGAAAGCGTTTTGCACAAAATCTTTTGCAAGCGGTGCAACGATACTTTCTTGACTTTTTATTGGGCGGTAGACGTAGGCGCGTCCGTCCCGCTGTGCTTTGACCAACCCTTTTCGTTCCAAACTCTGCATGACAGAGAGGATGGTGGTGTAGGCTCGTTCCTTGCCGTCGGGCATCGCACTGAGAACCGTCGCGACCGTGGTCGGGCCTTCGGAGTAGAGAACCGAGAGTGCCTGAAGTTCGAGGTCAGATGGTAGTGTGAAGCCTGCCATGAACGATTTGAAAAACTGCTATGAGCGACTTAAGGGGCAAACGTGCCCGTAAATCAAGTTTAAACTTACTTAAGTTCCTGACTCGGCGCGGATAAAATTCTTTAAAAAATTCTCTAACAGAATCTTTGAGTGCGGGAGTTTGGACGAGAGAGAAGATGAGCTTCGTGGTCTGAGTCGCACTGTCCGACTAAGGTTGGGGAGCTTCTTGCGGAGGGGAGGGAACGGGAGGAACCTCGGGACGCTTGATGGAGGGGACGGCCAGTTTCAGCTGGTTCCAGAGTTCGTCTTCGGCCGGGTGGCCGTTGAAGAGAACGCGTCCGTCCTTGTGAACAAGGGCGAAGGTAGGGACATTTGCGAGGCGCAGTTCGCGGCTGAGCGGTTGATCGGGGTTGTCGAGCACCCATTGGCAGGCGGCTTTTGGCTTGGCGGCCTTGAGGAACTCGGTGGCGTCTGGAAGGACATCGGGTGCGGATTCGGCGAGGACGGAGATCACGGCGACGCCGTTTTTGGAGAGTTCGTTGGAGGTGGCGATGAAGTCGCCGAGGAAGGCGGAGCATTCGTCGCTCCAGGGGGACCAGAAGTGGAGGAGGACATGAGTGGCGCCGCCGCTGGCCTCGGCCAGGGTGGTTGCCTTGCCGGTTTCCTGGAGGGTGAGGGGGAGTTGGAAGTCGATTTTGAGCTGGGCCATGGCTTCATTGAGGCGGAGGCGTTCGATGTGTGGGGCGAAGGCGGCGGCCTGGTTGGGGCTGAGCCAGAAGGCCTCCTTGATGTGCTCCTTGAAGGCCTTGTTGTCCTTGGCGGCGAGGGCGGCCATGGCCCGGGAGTATTCGACGATGGCGAGGAACTCCTCCTGCACGGTGAAGATGGCGGAGTCCTCGACCTTGAAGTGGGCGGCGGCTTCCTGGAGGTCGTCTCCGAGGGCGCCGAGGGCGGTGAAGTCGGCCTGATCGACCAGGGAGACGAAGCGGGCCTCGAGGATGGCTTGTTCGCTGACCCCTCCGGCCCGGGCGGCGGTGATGGCGGCCTGAAGAGAAGCGGCCTCCTGCGATTCAAAAAGCGCTTGGAGGAGGGCTTCCTTGGCTGGTTTCTCCGCGGCGGGCGGGGCGGCGGGGGGCTCCTCGCCACAAGCGTTGCAGAGGAGGGCGGCGGAGAGCAGGACGGCGAGAGCTTTCATGCGCCCGGAGATCAGCGGGTGGGGATCTGAAGGGTGGTGCCGAGGACGACGGTGTCGTTGGTCATTCCGTTGGCTTGGCGGATGGCGTCTGCGGTGGTGCCGTATTTGCGGCTCAAGCCCCAGAGGCTGTCACCCTTGACGACCACGTGGGTGGTGACGGGGCCGCTGGCTGGTCCGGGGATGGTGGGGTAGCCACCGGAAGGAGCGGAGGGAATGTTCGGGGAGTAAGGATCGGCCGAGGGGCCGCCGGCACTGGGGAGGGGTTGATAGGGGGCGGGGGTCTGCGGTGTGTAGGTGCCGACTTCGCCACCGCCTTGCCCGGGTGCACCGTAGGGATTTGCTGCTGCCGCAGCGCCGTAAGGATCGGCATTGCCGCTGTAGGCGGACTGGCCGGAGGCCTCCGCTTCCTTCTGCTTCTTGTATTCGGCGTACTCCGGATCGAGGGAGCTACAGGAACTCAAGGCGACGGCGGTGATGGCGAGGAGGGAGGCGGTGGACTTCATGGGCGGAGCTTGTGATATTGGTGGAGGATTTGGAAACGAAAACTGTGTTGCGTTTCTCACCGGTGTAACGAGACCGGTGCTTGCTCTTATTCAAATTTGAAATTTGAAAAACTTTTCGGCGGTTGATTCGGTGTGTCGGGCAAAGGTAGGGAGATCCACTTGTCGGGCGGCGGCGATGGCCTCCGCAGTGTGTCGGGCGAAGGCCGGTTCGCAACGTTGGCCGCGATGGGGGACGGGGGCGAGATAGGGGCTGTCGGTTTCCACCATGAGACGGTCGAAAGGGCATTGAATCGCCGCATCCAAGACGTTTTCGGCCTTTTTGAAGGTGGCGATGCCGGTGAAGGAGATCAGTCCGCCGAGGTTGAGAACGCGTTGGGCTTGGGCGAAGGGGCCGGGGAAGCAGTGGAAGACGGCCTGCACCACTGAAGCGAATGGTTGGTAGATGTCGAGGGCGTCGGAGAAGGACTGGTCGCCACTACGGTCGCGGGTGTGGATGACGATGTTGAGCTTCAGTTCGGCGGCGAGAGTGAAGTGTTTGTGTAAAAATTCCCGCTGTCGTGCGTGATAGTCGTCATCGGTCCATCCCTCCGGGGGGGGATGGAAATAGTCGAGGCCGGTTTCGCCGAGGGCGGCGACCTTGGGGTGTCGGGCGAAGTCGCGAAGGGTGGGGAGAAAGTCGTCGGGGGTTTGGTGGACGTCGCAGGGATGGATGCCGACGCAGGCGAAGATGGCGGGGAAGCGGTTAGCGAGGTCGAGGTTGCGGGGGATGTCCTCGAGGGTGGTGGAGATGGTGACGAGGCGGTGGACGCCGGCTGCGGCGGCGCGGGCGACGAGGGCTTCGAGTTCGTCCGGGGCGAATTTGTGGGAGCCGAGGTGGCAGTGGGAGTCGGTGAACATTTTGGGAATGCGGACGTTGGAATGCGGAGTGCGGAAGTTGGAATGCGGAGTGCGGAATGCGGACTTGGGAATGCGGACTTGGGAACCGCGGATCGTTTTCGCTCTCCGAGCTTTGCCGGGTCGAGATGGACAGCGAAGGGACGCGAAGTGAGGAGGGAGGGGAAGTGTGGAAGGGAGGGCTATTCCTGGAGGATGGTTTTGCCTTTATAGAAGTAGGCGTAGGGGATGAAGAGGATGGCGGTGCCGAGCATGAGCCAGGTGAAGAACCAGAAGTAGGCGGAGCCTTCGAGTTTGGTGCCGCCGCCGGCATAGGTGTTCATTGAGTAAGGGGAGTCCGGTTCGGGGGTATCGATGCCGCCGGCTATTTGCAATTCGGTCTGGCGCCGAATCAACCAGGTTTCCTCGGGGTGGAGCTTGTCGGTCCAGGATTTTTCCGAAGGAGGGGCGGGGGGGGCAATCTCGAGGTGCACGCCGATGTCCCACGGTGTTTTGGATTCCTTGTCGGGTCCATCACTGGAGATCCTGCATGAATAGCGGTTCTCCAAAATGTAGCGCAGCGGGGAGCCCCAGGGGTCCGCGAGGTCGGCGATCAGGGCGCGGCCTTCTCCGGGGTGGGGGAAGGTGTTCTCATTTTTTCCGGCCCAGTGTTCGATGCGTTTGGCGGCGGCCTCGAAGATCTCCTGCCGGGGGATGGAGAGCTCCATTCCGTGGCCGGTCTGGTAAGACATCTGGAGGTCGTCCCCGGAGCCAAGGAGTTCGTCGAAGCCGGCGTGTCTGACGACGGCTTTCACGGAGTCGCCCTTCTTGGTGGCTTCCTGGAGTTTGGTTTGGAGGGTTTCGCTGGGGGACTCGATTTGGATGAAGTGATTCACTCCCGCGGTGAAGAAGTTGCCCATTGCGACGGCGCCGAGATAGAAGCACATGACCAGTGACTTCATGGTCCGGGGGGACTGGGTGTAGGCGAACTCCAGGGCGACGATGGAAACCATCACCTCGGCCGCGGTGAGGAGGGCGTAGGCGAGAAACTGCCACCCGATGTTTGGTCTGCCGCCGGATTCGATCCAGGTCTGGATGACGGCGACGAGGCCGAAGCTGATCGCCATGCCCACGAGTCCGATGGAGATCTTGCGCAGGGAAGTCAGCTTCCAGAATCTGTCGACGAGGGGGTAAAGTCCGTAAGCGAAGAGCGGGATGAAGGTGAGGACGAAGAGGGAGTTGATGGACTGGACCTGGGAAGGCAGCCAGTCGAAACCAAGGAACTTCCGGTCCATGTCATAGGCTTGAAAGACCCAGGTGGATTGGGTTTGGTCGAAGAGGGCCCAGAACATGGCCACGAAGATGTAGAGGGGGGCGACCTTGAGGAGGGTGCGCCAGCCCTCCGGCTTTGCGATTTCCTCCACGAAGCGCGTTCCGCCGGCGGGCACATGGATAAATTTCCGGCGGCCCATCCAAAAGAAGAGCGTGGCCAGGGCCATGAGAACACCGGGGACGCCGAAGGCGAGGTGGGGGCCGTACCACTTGAGCAACCAGGGGGTGAGGAGCATGGAAACCAGGGCACCGAGGTTGATGGCGAAGTAGAACCAATTGAAGATTTTGGAGAGGAGGTGGGAGTTCCCCTGGCCGAACTGGTCTCCGACGTGGGCGGAGACGCAGGGTTTGATTCCCCCGGAGCCGAGGCAGATCAGGGCGAGGCCGAGGATCATCCAGACTTTTGCCTCGCCCTGGACCCCCATGAAGGCGAGGGAGGCGTGCCCGAGGCAGTAGACGATGGAGAGGGTGATGATGGTCCGGTATTTGCCAAAGAAGATGTCGCTGATGAGTGCTCCGAGGAAGGGGGTGAGATAGACCCAACCGTTGAAGAGGTGCACGGCCTCGGTGGCCGCGGCTTCGGTCATGGGGCGGTCCGGGGTGGCGTTCATGAGGTGCAGATACTGCACCATGAAGACGGCGAGGATGCCCTTCATGCCGTAGAAGGAGAAGCGCTCCGCGGCCTCGTTACCGACGATGTAGGAGATGCCTCCCGGGATCCGGGTGTTCTCGGGGTCGGGGGAAGTGCGGTAGGCCATGGGAATGGGAAGGTTTGGAAGGTGGTGGCGGGAAGGGAAGGAGAGAGGGGGGCGGGGGCGGGTCAGCGAGGAATGCCGGACTGGAGGTCTGATTCGGAAGGATCGCCGGTCTGGATCAGGTCGAGGAGTTGTCCGACGGTGGAAATTCGGTGTTGGGGTTCCGCTATCCCGAGGTGAGTGATGACGTCCCCGAGGAGTTGATCGAGCTCCACGGGGGGGACGCGGAGGTCGGTGTTGAAATCGGTATTCGGGTCGAGCTTGTGGGACGGGACACCCAGAGTGAGGGAAATGAATTGTCTCAGTTCATCCCGACGAGTGCTCGTCTCCATGGCGGACTTGCAGAAGTGGAGGGCGTTGGGTCCGGAGTGATCAGGAAGGGAAGAATCATCAGGACGTTTTGCCAATCTCACGATCCGGAAGAGGAGGAAAATGATGGCGCATCCGATAAAGAACGCTTCCAGGGCTTCTTGATCTGACATGGGGGATGATTGGAGTTCCGGTGCCGGGAAGCGGCGGGTTGCAAACCCGCTCTCCCCAATCACCATCGGACGGCGGCGGCGGCCCAGGTGAGGCCGGCGCCGAAGGCGACGAGGATGATGTGGTCGCCGTGTTCGAATCTTTTTTCGCGGTGCGCCTCGTCGAGGGCGATGGCGATGGCGGCGGCGGAGGTGTTGCCGTATTTGTGGAGATTGACGAAGACGCGGTCGTTGGGGACGGCGAGGCGGTCGGCGATGGCGTCGATGATGCGGAGGTTGGCCTGATGGGGGATGACGAGCTTGATGTCCGCGGCGGTGAGGCCGGCGCGTGCGATGACCGTGTTGGCGGAGTCGCGCATGCGGGTCACGGCGTGCTTGAAGACCTCTTTGCCGAGCATGGCGAGGGTGGCGAGGCGTTGGTCGGCGTTCTGGATGGTGATGGGGCAGGCCGAGCCCCCGCCGGGGATGTTGAGGAGGTGGGTTTGGGCGCCGTCGGTGCCGATGTCGGTGGCGAGGATGTGTCCCTCGCCCTCCTCCGCCTTGCGAAGGACGGCGGCACCGGCGCCATCGCCGAAGAGGACGCAGGTGGTGCGGTCCTCCCAGTTGATAAAGGAGCTGAGTTTCTCGGCGCCGATGATGAGGGCGTTCTTGAAGGCGCCGTCGGAGATGAGGCGCTTGGAGATTTTCATCGCGTAGAGAAATCCGGAGCAGGCGGCGGAGATGTCGAAGGCGACGGCCCTGTGTGCGCCGAGGTTCTGCTGGACGTAGCAGGCGGTGGCGGGGGTGAGGGTGTCGGGGGTGATGGTGGCGACGATGATCAGTTCGACATCCTCTGCGGCGAGGCCGACCTGTTGGAGGGCGCGTTCGGCGGCCTTGGTGGCCATGTGGGAGGTGTGTTCGCCCGGGGCGGCCATGTGGCGTGCCTTGATGCCGGTGCGGGAGGTGATCCACTCATCGGTGGTGTCCACCAGCGACTCGAGGTCGGCATTGGTCAGAATTTTTTCCGGAAGGTAGCTTCCCGTTCCGGCGATGGTGACCGGCATTTGCGACTCCGTCCCGCTCATTGGTCGGAGTGAAGGGGAGGGAAGGCGAACGGGCAAGCAGCAAGTGCGGGTGGGTGTGTGTGAACAACACGGAGATGGTCACGACCTTGGGCTCATGACCGGGACCCGTCCTTTGCGAAACGCTACGGAGGGCAAACTGGTCATGCCAGGGCGGCGAGGGCCTCTTCGATGTGGGGATTGACGCGGTGGGTGATGGTCTCGGAGGCGACGCGGATGGCGTTCTGGATGGCGAGTGCGGAGGAGGAGCCGTGGGCGATGATGCAGACGCCGTTGACCCCGAGGAGGGGGCTGCCGCCGTAGGATTCGTAGTTGGTGCGGTCCTTGACGGCCTTGAAGGCGCCCTGGCCGAGGGCCGCACCCATGAGGCGGAGGGGGCTGCGCTTGAATTCCAGCTTCAGCCAGGTGGCCATGGCGCGGGCGGTGGCCTCGCAGCTTTTGAGGACGATGTTTCCGGTGAAGCCGTCGCAGAGGCAGACATCGAGTTTGCTTTGGAAGAGGTCGTGTCCTTCGACATTGCCGAGGAACTCGAAGGGGGCCTTGCCGGTGTCGGCGAATTCCTTGAGGAGTTTGAAGGTTTCCTTGGTGAAGGCGGTGCCCTTCTCGTCTTCCTCGCCGTTGGACATGAGGCCGACGCTGGGCATGGGGACGCGGAGGACGTGCTTGGCATAGACGGAACCCATGATGGCGTAGCCGACGAGGTGGGAAGGTTTGGCCTCGGGGTTGGCGCCGGCGTCGAGGATGTTGCAGATGCCGTATTCGTTGGGAAGGGGGGAGGCGATGCCGGCCCGCTCGACGCCTTTGAGGAGGCGGAGTTTGAGGGTGGCGGCGGCGACGGCGGCACCGGTGTTGCCGGCGCTGATGACGGCATCGGCCTCGCCGGATTTGACGAGGTCGGTGGCGACGGCAATGGAGGAGTTCTTTTTCGAGCGCAGGGCCTTCACGGCGGACTCGTGCATGGCGATGACCTCGGAGGAGTGGACGATCCTGACGCGGCGGTCGCGGAGGTCGTTCTTTTCGCACTCGTCGGCGAGGATCTTTTCGTCCCCGACGAGGATGAGTTCGGTGATGTTTTTCTGGAGGGCGAGAGCGTTCTTGGCTCCGCAGATGACGACATCGGGGGCCTTGTCCCCGCCCATGGCGTCGAGAGCGATTTTCATGGCCTAGTGTGTTCGGGGAGAGGACCGAATACGAGAACGGCGGTGGAAATAAATCCACCGCCGGAAATTGTTGGTCCTTGGGAAAGGCTCAGAGCGCCTCCACATCGAGAACCTGCCGCTCACGGTAGGTGCCGCAGGAGGGGCAGGCGATGTGGGAGGGGACGGTGCTGCCGCACTCGGGGCAGGATTTGAGCTGCGGTTTGCGCCAGCGGTTTGCGCCACGGCGCATACGCTGCTTCATTTTGGACACTCTGCGTTTTGGGACGGCCATGGTGGAAGGGGCGTTAAGATTGTTGGTCTGGCTGGTTTGGGGAGCCTTCGAGGGCGTCGAGTGCGCCCCATCGGCTGTCTCCTTGCGGAGCGGGCGGGTTCTCTACATCACCTTCCGCGACCTTGTCCACCGCTAAATACCGGGGATCGATTTCGCAGGGCAGGGGATCGTCCCCCTCGTCGCAGCGCGGGTAGGAGGGAAAGCCCAGCAAAAGCTCCTCCCGTAGGTCTTCGGAGACATCCATTTCCCCGGAATCGTTGATTTCCAAGGAAAGTGCAGCATTTTTGAGGAGGATGGTTTTTTTGAAGGGAGCGAGGGTGCGGACGCAGGTGAACTCGAAGGGGGCGTCGAGGTGGCCCATGAGGAGGAGCTCGTTATCGAAGCGCTGGACGCGGAGGCGGTAGGTGAGGGGGCCGAGGGCGCGGACGTCCTTGGCGGGGAGGTCAAAGAGCTCGGCGGGGAGTTCTCCGGCGAAATCCTTTCCCTCCTCGGGGAGCTCGGCGAGGTTGATGACGAGTCGGTCCACGGCCAAGAACTAACCCCGGCGGGCCGAAAACGCACAAAGGATTTGCTCTTTTTTTTCTGTGGGTAGTCTGGGGGCAGACATGGAGATCATCCCGCCTCACGTCCTCCTGGGAGCCTACACCGAGGGCGTTTTTCCGATGGCTGAAGAGGGGGAGATTCTGTGGTTCTCCCCGCTGCAGCGGGGGATCATTCCGCTCGACGGGCATTTTCACATCCCGCACGGGTTGGAGCGGCGGATGAAGAGCACTCCCTTCGAGGTGCGGATGGACACCGCCTTCCGGGAGGTGATGGAGAGTTGCGGGAGGCGGGAGGAGACGTGGATTGATCCGGTCATCGTGGAGAGCTACTGCCAGCTGCACGAATTGGGTTTTGCGCACTCGGTGGAGTGTTGGGATGAGGAGGGGCTGCAGGGCGGGCTGTATGGGGTGGCCCTGGGTGGGGCGTTTTTCGGGGAGTCGATGTTCAGCAGGAAGACCGATGCGAGCAAGATCGCCCTGGTGCATTTGGTGGAGTGGTTGCGGAAAGGCGGCGCGGTGTTGTTGGACACGCAGTGGATGACCGATCACCTGCGGCAATTCGGGGGGGTGGAGATCCCGCGGGAGGAATACCTCAAGTATTTGGATGAGGCGCTTGCAGGAATGGGAGAATCTGATGTGCCGAGCTGAGGACGGGAGCGCCGGTGGCGGCGAGGGCGGCGTGGTCGTGGTAGCCCCAGTCAACGAGGAGTGGTGGCATACCGGCGTTGTGGGCGGTTTCGAAATCGACGGTGGAGTCGCCGACGAAGAGGATGTCGGCGGGGGGGAGTTGGAGGGTGGCGGCGATTTCGAGGGCCCGGGCCGGATCGGGTTTGCGGGGGGCGTCGGGTTGGTGGCCGAGGACGGTGGTGAAGGGGATGGTGGGGAAGAGGGCCGCGACGATGTCGATGGTGAAGGGGTGCGGCTTGTTGGAGAAGACGGCGAGGGGGATGCCCTGGGCGGTGAGGGTTTCGAGGAGGAGGACGATGCCGGGGAAGGGATGGGTGCCCTCGCGCCAGGCGGTGGTGTATTCCTGGAAGAAGAGTGTTTCGATGGCGTCGATGGAGGGGTCGTCCCGGTTGGGTGCGGCGCGGCGGCAGAGCATCCAGGAGCCGTTGCCGATGAAGCGGCGGACGGCGGACTCCTCGTGGGTGGGGAGGCCCTGCGCGGTGAGGGCGCGGTTGAGGGCGGTGGCGATGCCGGGGAGGGATTCGACGAGGGTTCCGTCGAGGTCGAAGATGATGGCGCGGGGCACGCGGGACATTAATAGAGCAACGCCAGGAGCTGTTCGTCGGAGAAGAGGCTGGGGTCTTCGGCGGCGGCCATGAGGAGCTCTTGATTGAGTTCGTCGTGGAGTTCGGCGAGGGGGGAGTCCAGAGCGGGGGACGTTCCGGCGAGGCCGGGGTTGTCGGTGGAGCCGGTGCCGTTGACGGAAACGAGGATGGCGACGGCAGTTGCGGCGGCGAGGCTGCTGGCGATGAGTGGTCTGGAGGTCAGGAGGCGTTTCCACCACGGCACGGAGCTGTGTTCGGCGAGGCGGATCTCGCGCATGACGTTACGGGAAAAGAGGGGGCTGGCCTCCTGCGGCTGGGCGCGGTCCACGAGATCCCAGACGGGGTCGTGGTCCAAATCGTGGTCATGGGTGCTCATGAACGTGGTGAGTTTGCGGTTTCGGGGAGGGTTCGGAAAGCCGATTTTGACCTCTCCGCGCGATGAAACCCCCTGATCGGGGGAAAGTTTCCCGAATCTTTTCCTGAAAGCTAGGCCAGAGTGGCCTCGAAGAGACCTTGTTTGCCTTTGAATGGTTCAGGGTCGACGTTGAAGAAGGTGCTTTTGGCGCTGCGCTGTGGATCGTAGGGCGGGGCGAAGATGTCGATGACCTGGCAGAGGTCGAGGGCTTCGACGCGGTGGATGTTTCGCTCGTGCGAGGTGAGGGTGGAGACGGTGCCCTTTTCGAGGATTTCGGAAGCGCTTTGGCGGAGGAGGAAGGAACCGCTCTCCCGCCGTTCAAGGAGGTCGTAGTTGTCGGTTTGCAGGCGACCGGTGGTGCAGAGGAGGACGCCGGTCATGCCGGGGTGGTCGTGGTGGCGGAGGCGTTCGCCCTGTTCGAACTGGAGCAGATTGATCTGGAAGTCGCGGCGTTTTTCGAGGTCGTAGAAGTCGATGCGTTCGTTGCCGAGACCGGTCTTGGTGTGTTCGAAGGCGGCGGCGAGGGCGGGGTCCTGCAGGTTGAGGGTGTGGGCGAGGGCGGCGGCGCACTGGAGGTAGTCGGTCTCGTTCCAGTGATCGAGGTGTTGCTTGGCGGCTTCCTTGGCGACCGCTTCGAGGAAGGCGTCCCAGTTGATGGTGCCGCCGGGGGCGGGGCGGCCCTGACAAGCATTGGCGCGGGTGGCGAGGGCGGTGATGGCGGGGAGGGCCATGGTCAGACCGAGGAATCCGGGGAGGGAGGTGCGGATGAATTCGCGGCGGTTGTAGTCGTTCATGAGCGGGAAGGATTGCGGGGAGGCTGAACTGTGATACGTGGGGAGGCGATGAGCATTGTCACAAGAACCGGCGACCACGGCGAGACCTCTCTGTTGTTTGGCAGGAGGATCGCGAAGACCGATCCGCGGATCGAGGCGGTGGGGGCGGTGGATGAGTTGAATGCGGCGCTCGGGGTGGTCCGGGCGACGGGCGGGGCGGCGGAGACGGTGGACTTGATCGATCGTCTGCAGGGACGACTGGTGGGCTTGATGGGGGAGTTGGGGATCCTGCCGGAGGATGCGGGGCGCTATGCGGAGAAGGGCTATGCGGTGTTGGGGGAAGCGGATGTGGTGGAGTTGGATGGGGAGGCGGCGCGTCTGGAAGGGAAGGGGCTGAACTTTGAGGGATGGGCGCGGCCGGGGGCGGCGGGGAGTTTGGTGGCGGCGCATCTGGATGTGGCGCGGACCATTTGCCGTCGGGCGGAACGGCGGGTGCTGGCGCTG
>JAQCFL010000049.1 GCA_027619375.1 Verrucomicrobiota bacterium
TGGTCCCGCCGCCCAATTCCTCCCCCTCTCTTCGCTCTCCTGCCTCCATTCGACCCCCAGCCTCCGGCCTCCGGCCGACCGGGCACCCGAAATTGCTCCTCGGCCGAATGATCCTCCCCCTTCTCCCCCGCTCCTCCCCCAGCCGATTCCCTGATCATTTTTCGGCCGCGTCATTCATTCCACTGTTGATTGATTTAACTGATGTTAATCCTATTAACATACTACTGCATCCATAGTAATAAAGATTGCGTCCCGACCCTGCCCCGGATCCACGAACTGGGTAAGGATACCTCCTTTGAAGGATCGGAAGGCTCGATGCAGCCCTCCGGGCCGGGACCATTTCCGAACGGCACTGCTGTTTTCTGCTGGTTATCAACGTGTTACAGAACATCCCACTGAGCCCCGGGGGGGGACGGCGATGGACCCCCACCGCACCAGGAGGGTTCCGGAGGCATGAGGACCGCGCGCAGCCCTATCGTTGCAGCGGAAATCCGGATCCTTGGACAAGGCCGCGGATGCGGACATCATCGTCAATCCGCAGCATCTCAATCTCGGACAGCCCGAGCCTCAGAGAGAGGGCGGCCACCCCCTCGCCGGCCACGGCGGTCGATTCCCCGCCGGTGAGCATTGGGGCGAGATACACAATCAACTCATCCACCCAGCCTTCATCGAAGAGGCGGCCCAGGAGCCTCCCGCCAGCCTCGACGAGGACCGTGTTGACACCCCGCTCGGCGACCAGTTCACGCAGGATGCCCTCGATGTGCCGGCCCTGAAAAATAAGTGTTCGTTTGCGCTGGGCGTCGGTTCGCAGGTGGCTCTCCTCTGGCACTCCCTGGTCGCTTGAGGTCAAGACAACGCGCCACGGTTGCTCCTTGCCGACAGGGGCCACCTCGCCTCTCAGAGTCAGCCTTGGGTTATCCGCTCGGACCGTTTGTCCACTGGTCAAAATCGCATCCACCTCCGCCCTAACCCTTTGTACTTCAATCCGTGACGACCATCCACTCAACCACTGGTCCTCTCCGGAGGGTCTCGTGATCCGCCCATCGAGACTCATGGCGGTCTTCGCGATCACCCAAGGCAGCCCGCAAGTCTGCACCTTTCGAAAGGCGCGGATCAGTTGTTCGCACTCGCCTTGGAGCACACCGGAACTCACCGAGATACCCGCCTCCCTGAGCAGGGTCTCCGCCGCCCCCGCGTGGGCGGGATTGGGATCCGGGCATCCGTAAACGACCCTGCCGACCCGTTCCCGCTTGATGGCCTCCGTGCAGGCCCCGGTCCGCCCTCTGGTCGAGCAGGGCTCCAGGGTCACGTAGAGCGTGGAACCCGCCACCTCGGAGCAATGAGCCTTTCGCGCGGCGTGAAAGGCCTCGATTTCGGCGTGGGGGTGACCCGGCCCGCGATGAAATCCCGCCGCGATCTCCCGGCCATCCTTGACCAGGAGGGCCCCCACTGGTGGATTGGGACTAGTGAGGCCGACGCCTTTGCGAGCCATCTCCAAGGCACGGCGCATCCAGTAGTCATCCTCCACGCCGTTCCTCTAGCGTGGATCCACCTCGTTTGAAACCTCCGTTTTGGACACCAGTCAGGGACCGAAGAGGGCACTGAAGGCACGGCGCGCCAATGTCGGCAAGATGTCGGCAAACTGGGAATGAGTGTGGGCATGAGCCAACGGATCTCGGAAAGAACAACGCCCAAGAACAAGTCGGCCACTCTTCCCGGCCTTCTTCACATTGTGGAACACCGGCCGGGGTAGCGTGGAACGGCACTTTTGACGACTTGCTGGCGCCTAGAAGAAGAAGATCTATTTGATCAAAAAAAGAACTCCTTCAAGAGAGCGACCAACAAGTGGCGCGCGGACACCGGGTCGGCACCAGAGGCCAGAGCGCACGTCACCGTTTTCGTCCTGCGACCTTGACCCACCATCCGGCGAAGCCTAACGTGTCCAATGGTATGTTGCGAGAGCAACAGGCCAACCTACACCAAACGACCCAAAGCAATGAAAAGAACCATAACCATGGTCCTAGGGACCATGCTGGCGCTCTGTGCCAGCTCAGGGGCCGACACGGCCTCAGAGGACCGCGCCAACAAGGTGGCGGGCCTCTATCAGCAGGGAGTATCTGCCCTGGAAGACGGAGACGGCAAACTAGCTGCGGAATGTTTCCGCGAAGTGCTTGCCCTTCAGCCCACTCACGGCAACGCCCGGTATCAGTTGTTGAGCCTCCAGGACAAGAAGCCGTCCCTGGCCGCCAAAGTTCGGGAACGAAAACTCTCCCAAGTCAAGATTCCCAAGGTGGATTTTGACGGGACGACTTTCGCGGAGGCGATCGAGGCACTGGACATTCTCGTCGTCAAAGAGACCGCGGGGGAGTTCGCTCCAAACTTCATCATTCAAGACCCGCACGGGATCCTGGAGAAATCGGAGATCACCATGAAGCTCGGTGCGGTTCCGGCCAGCGTGATCCTGGACTACGTCCTGAAAATGGCCAATGCCAAGGCCCGCAATGATGAGCATGCCATCGTGCTCATTCCACTCGGCATCCCTCCGAAAGCGGCGGTGGAGGGGGAGGGGGCCGGGAAGCCGACCGCCAAAGATCCGTTCGGGGGCTGAGCGAAAAGAGCAACACACTCTCCGCAGACGGCGGAGAACAACAAAGGCGGGGGTTTCCCCCCCCCGCCTTCGTTGTTTGAGTCTCGATTAGTCCCGGAGCTCCTCTTGGAGTTCGGGGTCATCCATGAGCTTCTTGCGCTTGGCCTCAAAGCTTTTCCAAGTGTTTTCGAGGCGCTTGAGGAAGATCTCCTCGTCGTCGTCCTCCTTGCCGGCGAGGACGAGCTTACAGAGCTTCATGGTGGCCCCGAGGTAGTCGTTCATTCGCTCGTCGACCTTGCCTTCGAGGGTTTTGAGGACATCCACGGCCTCCTGAGCGGTTTCTTCGACCGCCTTGCCGTGCTCGTACTTGTCGCGCCAGGCCATCATCTGGGCGGAGCGGATTACCCCGGAAGCATTCGTGTCGATCTCCTGGAAGGAGCCGCCCACGGAGAGGTGTGTGGGGGCCTTGCCTTGGGCGTATTGGAGGAGAAACTTGGCGGACAGGTGATTGGGCGTCTTTTCCACGACGGCCTCCAGCTTCTTCTGGACGGCCTCGTTTTTGATCATCTCATCTCCCTTTTCCTTGATGATTGCGGCGATGGCCTCGAAGGAATCGAGGGTGTCCTGCACCTCGGAGGTCTTGCTTTTGCGGGAAATGGCGCGGGCCTGTTCGATATCGGCCATGCCGAAGATCTGGATGTCGAGGAGTTGTCCGATGCCGTGGAGGACGAGGTTGTCGGCGACGCCGGCGGCGTTGCCTTCCGGCACACCGACGATGTTGCAATTACGGCGGGTGGCTCCGCGGATCTTAGCGGCCACGCCACTGATCTTGGTGACCTTGCCGTTCGGGGTGATGCCGCCGGTGCAGGCGAATTTCGGGTCGATTTCCTCGCCGGTGAAGAGGGACTCGAGCATCAGGGACATGGCCGTTCCCGCCGAGGGACCATCGGTGAGGGTATCCTTGTCCTCGAAGACGATGTCGATGGTGTAGCCGGAGGGAACGAGGTCGGTGTCCTCGTAGGTGACCTGAAGGAAACTGACGATGGACTCCAGGCTGTTGGCCATCATGGGGCCGACCTTTTGGTTCATCTTGAATTTCAAGCCGCTGACCCCCTCGTCGCGGAGGGCGGAGGCGATGATGGAGGAGGCCGAGCCGGCATGCTTGCCGTTGTCCAGGGTGATGACGACCAGGCCGAAGATGGAGGCTTGCTTGTTCTTGAACTTCTCGGACTTGCCGCCGGGCATGAGTTCCTCGCGCTCCTCAAATCTGGAACGGTCTTCCTGTCCCCAGCCGCCGGGGAGGCCGTTTCTGGGCTCCACGCCCTCCAAGAGCATGCCAACCCAGTCGGCGGTGACGTTGTCCTCCTTGAGTTCGTCCCGCAGGTCCCGCATCTTCTCGGCATACTTGCCGTTCGGGTCGGTTCTGAGGGCGATGTCGAGGCAGTAGGCGGCACACTGCTTGTTGTCGGGCTGGCCCTTGCGGACGAGGGCGCGGGCTCCGGAGAAGATGAGGCTGGCGGCCCGGGATTGGCTGGCGTTGTCCTCGGCGATGGTCCGGCCGTCCTCCTTCAACTGGTCGCGGGCGGCGATGAACTTGTCGGAATCGGGGTCGAGGCGTCCGGCGATGGCCAGGGCATTGGAACGGAGTGCGAAATCGACCTTGTGATCGTCCTCGTTGAAATCCCGGGCTACGCTGACCAAGGCGGCAACAAGGCCGGCCTTGGCGAATTTGTCGATTTCGAGCTTCTTCACATTGAAGATCTCCTTCTCCATATTGGGTGGCCTGTAGAGGCCGGCGGCCTGCAGGGAGGCGGAGAACATGCAGGAGGAGAGAATCGCGAGGGCGATCAGGGTCCGGAGGAGAGACCGGGGCGCGGGGCGAGAGTTGGTGTTCATCAGTGTTTGTTTGATTGGAGAAGGTCTAGCGGGAAAGGGCCGGGGGCTCTAGCAAAAAGGGGGAGATGAGGGGCTGGTGGGGAAAGAGCGTCACCGCCTGTGGAACTCGTGTGGACGGGTTCCCATTGTGTGCCTATTGACCGTCCGAGGAAGAGCTGCGGGGGCGGGGCTCTCCCCTGGCGGCCGCGGTAGCCCGTGAAAGCCGGTCCTGTGCCGATTGGACCTGTTTGAGGAGCAGGGAGACTTGGGAGGAGGGGTTGAAGAGCGTCCCGCCGGACTTCTTGATTTCCCGGGCCAGGGTGCGGAGCTCATCGGCGAGGTTCCGCGCCTGTTTGAACAAAACTCGATCATTCGGATCGGTGAATTTTTCCACCCGGTCGAGTCGCTTGCGGCAGGTCTCCCAGGAATCGAAAATGCGGTCGGCGTCGAGGCTGCGGATGTCGGCGGCGTGGATCCAGGCCGTCGGCGCCAGAGCACGGTCGATTTCCAGGGCCAGGAGGGGCCGGTCGAGGTGGGTGGGTCGCTTGGCGCCGGCGCCTTGGAGCAGCAACATCTTGGCGGAGAGATGATAGGGCGCGGTGGCGCGGATGGAAGAGAGGCGGCTGCGGACGGAGTCGAGGGCGCCGAGCTGCCCGACATCGCGGCCGTTGGCCGCCGCACGGAGATCGGCGAAGGTGGTGCTGGCACTGAGGAGCCCTGGGGGATCGGAGCCGGGTGAGCCGAAGTTCAAGGCGGTTTCGAGGGAGGAGACGACCAGCACCTCGTATTTCAGGAAGAAATCGGGGTCCTCCAGAACGATGAGGGCCTTGAACTGTTCCTCAAGGTCTGGGGAGACGAGGAGTCGCCCACCGGGCCCCTTGCGAAGGGCGGCGATGTAGTCCCAGGACGCGCCGGGGCGCTTGAGGCTGGCGTCGGCTTCGACTTCGGCGAGCAGGAGCAGGTCGTCGCGCAATGGTTTCCCGGCGAGGGCGGAATGCAGGAGGAGGGCCGCAGGGCCGGAGATGGCGATCCCGTTCTGCGCTCCGTAGCGCTGCCGGTTGGTGGACAGGATGGCGAGCTGCTGCTTGGGCAGGTCTGGCCAGAGGGAGAGGAGAGCGCTGCGGACCCGTTCCTGAGCGACACCGAGGGCGGGGGAGGGGAAGCTGGGGCTGAGGACGAAAGAGAGGGAGTCCGCATTCTCGTCGTCCTGGACGCTCAGGGCGAGGGGGATGATCTGGGTTGAGAGGCGGCCGTTGAGGTCATGGACAAAGAAGGGGGCGCGGAGAGAGCCTTCACGGAGTTTGATGGTTGAGGCTTTGGGCGGGGGAAGGACTGGTTGCTCTGCTGGGGGCTCCGGCGTGGGGGCGGGTCTCCCGGTGGGCTCCGGCTGCGGGGTCTCGGGGGCGGAAGAAAAACTGCGGAGAGGGGCCACCACGCCCTGCCAGCGGGCCTCTTCCCCGGCGGGATCATGCTGGGCGGCGAGGGGGTTCTGGGGATCTAGAATGTGCAGGGCATCCAACAAGAGAGCCCCGAGGAGTTGACCCTGCCCGCCGGCTTCCTGGTGTTGCAGCCACGCCACGGTCTTCCAGGTCTCGGATCTGGCGCCTCGCAGCTGGCCCTGCTCGGGGGTGGGGGGGGTGTCCTCACGGACCAGTTGTTGTTGCAGAGTGCGCACCCGGGTGTTGGCGGGATCGAGACGACCGGCCACCGCGAGTAGTTGGGCTGCGGCACGCAATTGCCGGGGATCCCCCTGCTTTGCATCGGCGGTCAGGAGGACGAGCTGGGCGGAGAGGGAGCGCATGGTGTCCGCATCGATGGGCAGTTCGTCCCGGTGGAAGAGCGATGGGGCCGGGTCGGGTGGGACGAACTCTCCCTTTGCCAGCGCCAGAAGGCAGAGGACAAGCAGAGGGGGGAGGCCACGCGGGAGCATGAGGGCGAGTCTTGCCTACGCGATCATGCTCGGCAATCTTTTGAAGCCGCGAGGCGCGACGAGAGATGAAGCAAGAATCCTTTGAATGGAACAGCGCGGACGAGGTGATGTTCTACGACACCGATGTTGGGGGGGTGGTGCACAACCTGGCCTACCTGCGGATGATCGAGTATTGCCGGACGAAGTTGGCGGCGGGGATCGGGTTCGACCTGTGCCGGATGGCCGAAACCTCGGTCTATCCGGTGGTGGTCCGGACGGAAATCGACTACCGTCGGCCGGCGCGACTGGGGGACGTCATCGAAACGCGAGGCTGGCTGGAAGAGTGGGGGCGGGTGCGGTTCTGGTGCGCCTTTGAAATGCGACGCCGGGTTTCGGGCGAGCTGCTGGTTTCCTGCCGGCAGCAGTTGGCGGTGATCCAGATGCCGGAAGGCAAGCCACTCCGCTTGCCGGGCGAGCCTGGAAATCCGGTTTGATACCAACCGATTCCGTGCCCTGGTTCGGGTCGGGGACTCACCAACACTGACGTGAATTTTAGGGACTAGCGATAATTCAAAGCACTGATATAGGTCCCTCCACTTGGAAACACCGTCTTCACATGAGGTTGCGCGCAAGGAGCAGCATGGCGCGGCCGCGGCAGGTGGGACGGAATCTTTGGCCACCTGTGGCCGGGAGGGAGTGGCACCAGTGCCAGCGAATGTCTTGCGGGGTTTCCTCTCCGAGATTCGAACGCTGCAAGAGACCTCAAGTAGCGGGTTGCAGGAGCCGGTCGAGGAGCGGGCGGGCCGAGTTCTCCTGGCCTGTTCGGCCTCTCCTGAGCGGGGCGCTCTGATTTCACAACTCGCTGGCTGTGAGCTCACTGTAGTGGAAGAGGCCAACGCCGTCCTCGAAACGGGCCTCGAGGGCATCGAGGTGGTGTTGGTGGATGAGGATCTGCCACCGTGGGGGGGCCCCGAACTTTGCCGCCGCCTGTTGGCTGACAAGAGACTGACCGGCATCCCGGTGGCGATGGTTGCCTCCCGCGAGAACGAGGAAGTCATGGAAGGCGTGTTGGCGGGCGGGGCGCACGAGGTTCTGGTGAAGCCCTGTCATCCTGCGGAGATAAGGATCCGGGTCCAAAACATGGTGCAGCGGCACCGCAACTTTGGGGAACTCGAGAAGAAGAACCGGATCCTCAAGGAAGCCCTTTCCGATCTCTGTCAGTCCGAGGCAATGTTGGTGCAGGCCGAGAAGTTGTCGGTGCTCGGTGAGATGAGCGCCGGCATCGTCCACGAGATCAACAATCCGCTCAACTACTCGAAGACCGCGCTCTTTGTTCTTCGCTCACTTGTTAATGAGTTGGAGGGGGGGCGGCGGGAGGAGTTTGTGGAGGTGGTCAACGACATCGGCGAAGGGATGGAGCGGGTGGACCACATCGTGCGTGACCTGCGGGCCTTTGCCACGCAGGGGCCGATCAGGAAGGTGGAGCTCAATCTGGTTTCGGTGGTGCGGACGGCGCGCCGGTTGCTGGGGGACCGATTGGGGACGATCCGCTACGAAGAAGACGTGGCGGAGGAACTGCGAATCCGGGGCAACGAGAACCAGCTGTGCCAGGTGGCCCTCAACATCCTCAAGAACGGCGTGGAAGCCACGGAAATGGCGGGACGGAGCCCGGAAGCGGCGGAGATGAGGGTCTGGGCCCGGGAGGCGGGATCCTGGGTGGAACTGCACTTCCGGGACAATGGCTGCGGCATCCCCGAAGCGGAACAGCGGCGGATCTTCGAGCCCTTTTTCAGCAACAAGGGCGATGGCCTGGGCATGGGCCTGGGCCTGAGCATCTGTGGGCGCATTCTCGAGGAGCATCGGGCCAAGATCTCGGTGCGGAGCGAAGTCGGTCGCTATACACAGTTTACGATCCGTTTTCCTCTCGAGGAGGATGAGGAAGGGATCACGCCGCGGTCGGGTGGCCCGGGGGGAGGCTGCTAGCCGCCGAACATTTGGGTCCAATGGATGCCGTGGTTGCCCAGGCCGACCCGTGCGTAGCCGGGATTGAACATGTTCTTGTGGTGGCCCGGGGAGTAGAACCAGCCCATGTTGGCGGAGTGGGGGCTCTTGGAGCCCATGTAAATGTTTTCGCCCCCGCCGCTGGTTCCGGCCTTTGAGGCCCGGTCGGAGGGCGAGGATTCTCCGGGAAGGGGGGAGGTGTGGGAGAAGAACTTGTGTTCCTGCATGTCGGTGGAATGCCCCCGGGCGGCGGTGCAGAGCTTGGGGTCCAGACGGAGGGCGCGGAGCTCCACGAGGAGACGCATGGTGTTGAGTTCCTCGATACCCAGACGCTCCGCCTCGGGGAGTTCGGCCTTCTCCGCGATTTGGCGGTTGTCGGCCATGATGCGCAGGCCCTCGCGGTCGAGGTCGGAGAGATCTTCGGCGATCTTTTGCTCCGCTCCGGTGATGACGGCGATGGAGTCTTCCTCGCCGGTGGCAACGTTGGCGGTGCGGATGCCGTTCCGAAATTTGGCGAGGCCAAGGGCGAGGTCCCGCTTCTGTTTCAGAGCGGGGCCACCGATCTCAAGGATCCGGGAAGAGCGGGGCAACAGGAGCTCTCGGAGTTGGTCCATGGCGGGCATGCTGATCTTTTTGAGGGCCTCCTTCATGGGCCCTTCCGGCAGGTCCCGCACTTCGTGGAACTGTTTGCGCAATTCACGAACGAGCTTCTTGTTCTCTTGTCGAAGCGCCCCGGAGTTCTGCTCCTTGGCTTCCGCTTCGAAGGCGGAGATGTAGGCGCGATGGATTTCGTCCCAGGCCTTCTCCACCTCTGCCTGGATCGTGTTCAGGTCGCTGGAGGGGAGGTCATCCAGCATGGCAATCAATTCGTCGAGGCTTTCGCCGGATTCGAGTCGTGTTTGGACGGCGGAGAGGATTTCGTCCGGGGCGCGTGGTGCGGCGGAGGCCCCCCCGGAGAGCAGGGTCAGGGCGAAGAGGGTGGCACACAGCTTCATGGCGGGGAGAATAACGATCCGCAGGCCTGATTTCATAGCACAATAGCGGTGTGGAAGTCTGTGGCGGTGCACAAAACGGCGAAAGGAGGGTCGGGGACCCTCCTTTCGATTTTAATACCCTGGGAATTCCATATGCGGTCCGGGATCAGTGGCCGCCGTGATGGCCGCCATGATGCCCGCCGTGGGGGGCCCCGTGATGGCCTCCATGGTGCGTGCCGGAGTGGGAGCCACCGAGGTGCAGACCGCCCCAGTGGATACTGGTGCGATGCGAATCGCGGTAGTGTGATCCACCCAGGTGCAGGAAGCCGCCGCCAAGGCTGAGGTGGCTGCAGTGGTGCCGGACGGGAACGGACACGTAACGGTAGACGGGACGATTCCAGGAGTCGTATCCGATGAAGATGCGCTGGGTATAGATGGGGCATCCGCACGAGCTGTGTCCACTCACATAGGTGAGGTTGAGGCTCGAGCTGGGATGACTGGCTTCCGCAGCTTGCGGAAGGGCGAGCCCGGTGAGGGCGATGGCTGTGATTGCGAGGAGTGTTTTCATCTTGGTTTGGGGGTTGGTTACCTCCCCAAGACGAAGGAGTCCGGGCCTCATGCGGGATTTGCGAAAAGTCGGGAGGGCGGAAAAGGCGAAGGGAGGGCGGAACCGCCCTCCCTTCGGAGCTGATCATGGTGCACTTGTCCGCGTTGGCCTAGCGGCAGCCGCGGGAGGAGCCCCGGGAGTAGCCTCCGGAATTTCCGTAGGAGCGTCCCGCGTATCGGGAATGCGAAGCGCCGCGTTGGGCGTAGCCGGAATAGCCCCGCTGGGAGTAGCCGTGATTTGAATATTGGGGGCTGTTGTAGCGGGAGTGGCTGGAATGGCAGCTGTGGCGGACCGGCACACTCACGTAGCGGTAAACGGGCCGACGGTAACAGTCGTAGCCGGCGAATACGCGTTGCGTGTAGATCGGGCAGCCGCAGGAACTGTGCCCACTTTGGTAGGTGATGTTGACACTCACATTGGAGTGTCCGGCATCCGCGGTCTGCGGAAGGGCGAGCCCGGTGAGGGCGGTGGCGGCGATTGCTAACAGTGTTTTCATGATGTTCGTGATTGTTGGTTGCGGGACGTTGGACCGGACGGATGGCGGACCTATTCAACACGGCACGATTTTTTTCTGTCCCACCCCGGAGGGTGGGCTTGGAACGGGCTTACAAAATGCGAAAGCCATTATAATGAATGAATTGGTGGAAATAGTGTCTATATTGGCGTCGATCAATCGAATCAATACGACCATGCAAGACAACGAGACCACCGAGAACACACCAGAGAAGAGGCATTTTGATTCCGTCCGTGAGGCGGTCCGCAGCGGGCGGGAGGAGGCCCGACAGATGGCACGGGAGGCAGCGCCCAAGTTGAAAAGCACGGTGGCCGATGTCGTCCACGAGATAGCCTATGGCGCGGCGTTCGGGGCCTTTTTTGCCGGGGCATTTGCCAAGGAGCTGGTGCCGAAGCAGATCAAGGAAGGCCTGCAGAAGGGTGCCGCGGCGGGTAGGAACGCGGCCCGCAAGGCCTGCGATTCTGTGAAGGACGTCCTCACCCCGACTCCGGTCGCCGAGCCGGGGGAGGTCATTGAGATCGGGATCGAGCCGGCCGGGGCCTGAGCCCAACCCATTCCGGGAGATGGTCCGGGGAACATTTTACCGTGTGGTGCACGTGTAAAGGGAAGCGGTCTCCGTTGTGTGGGTTTCGGGGACCGCTTTCCCGCTTCCGGGTAAAGGCACTATTTGGGGACTATCGACTAGTTATCCTCTCCGGCGCTCCAGGAGATTGAGCATGAGGAAGGAGAGGAGGAGGTTGAGTTCCTCGTTGGGGGTGAGGTCGGTGAGCTTTTCGATGTTGAACTTTCCTTCCCAGAAGGCGGGTACCTTCTTCAGTCGCATGGCCGGAGTGCCGTCGGCCCGGGAGGCGAGGTAGCTGGGGTGGATGAAATAGCCGGTGAAGAATCCCAGGATGGGGATGCCGCCGAGGACGGAATCGCCGATCTTGGCCCAGGGGTTCTCCTCCTGGATAAAGAAGTCGGCGTTCTGGTCTCCGGGGTTGAAGACGTCGTAGTGGGCCTTCCACATGGAGCGGAGACCGCGGCGTCCGACGGAGCCGAGGTCGTTGCCGGCCGGGTCGGTGAAGTTGTAGCGGGCCGACCAATCGATGACCTTGTTGGCCTGGATGTGGGCGACCTTCTCGGCGCGGGATTGGTCGCGGAAGACCTCGACCTGTTCCTTGAGCTTGAGGAGCTTTTGCTTCACATAACAGATGGTCTGGCCGTCGGCGTCAGTGACGTAGATTTGAGGGGCCAGGGCGACGACTTTGAAGCTGAGGGTCAGTGGATAATTCACGGGATTACATGTGGATGGCGTGGCCGTCGGCGTCGAGGACGGCCTCATGGACGGCCTCGGAGAGGGTCGGGTGGGCGTGGATGGTGGCGTGGAAGTCGTCGATGGTGGCTTCGAGTTCGAGGGCCAGGCCCATTTCGGCGATGAGGTCGGTGGCGTTCTCGCCGATGATGTGGGCCCCGAGGATCTCGCCGTATTTGGTGCCGAAGAGGATTTTCACGAAGCCCTCCGTGGAGCCGCTGGCCTGGGCCTTGCCGAGGGCCTGGTAGGGGAACTTGCCGACCTTGTAGTCCACGCCGGCTTCCTTGAGGGCGCGTTCGGTTTTGCCGACCGAGGCGACCTCGGGGTGGCAGTAGGTGCAGCCGGGGAACTTGTCGACCTGCTTGGGGGTGTGGCCTTCCACGAAGAGGCCTTCCACGCACTGCATGGCTTCGAAGCTGGCGGTGTGGGCCAGCCAGGGGGGGCCGGCGATGTCGCCGATGGCGTAAACGCCTTCCATGGAGGTGCGGTAGCGCTGGTCGATCTTGATCCAGCCGCGGTCGGTGAACTCGGGGAGTTGTCCACCGGGGAGGACGGGGGCCACGCCGATGGCGACGAGGCAGACGTCGGCGGTGACTTCCTGAGTGCCCTTGTGCGTTTCGACCTGCAGGGTGACCGAGTTGCCGTTGTCGCGGGTGCCGGTGACCTTGGTGTCGACGAGGCACTTGATGCCGGAACGGGTGTAGGATTTCAGAAGGGTGTCCCCAATCTCATCGTCTTCGACGGGGAGGAGGCGGGGCATCATTTCAACCATGGTGACCTCGGTGCCGAAGGCGTTGTAAACGTAGGCGAATTCGGCCCCGATGGCTCCGGCACCGATGATGACCATGCTCTTGGGTTGCTCGGCCAGGACCATGGCCTCGCGGGAACCGATGACCGACTTGCCGTTGATGGGCAGGCCGGGGAGTTCGCGGGTCTTGGCGCCGGTGGCGATGATGATGTGCCTGGTCTCGAGGACCTGGGTGCTGCCGTCCTCGGCCTTCACCTCGACCTTGCCGACTCCAAGGATGGAGCCGAAGCCCTTCACGTAGTCGACCTTGTTTTTCTTGAAGAGGAACTCGATGCCGCCGACGAGGCGGTCGGCCACCTGACGGGAGCGGCTGATGACCTTGGACCAGTCATAGGAGAGGTTGTCGAAGCTGACGCCGAAGTCGGCGGCCTTTTTCCTGAGGTCGGTGTAGAAGCTGGCGTTCTTGATGAGGGCCTTGGTGGGGATACAGCCCCAGTTGAGGCAGGTGCCTCCGGCGCGGTCCAATTCGACCACGGCGACCTTCTTGCCAAGTTGACCGGCTCTGATGGCCGCGACGTAACCGCCGGGGCCTCCTCCAATGACGACGAGATCGTAGGACATATCGATAGGGAAATTTGGGTTGGTTGGGGCGGCAGGAGAGTTCCGGCCGCGCGGCGCGAAGCTGTGACCGGAGCTCCGAAAGGTCAAGGCGGGGAACGAAAAAGCACTGGGTTTTGCCGGAAGAATAGAGGCGCAGGACCAATTCTTGCCGGATCCCCCACCAGTCCTGCCTTGCAAAATCGACACTTGCGGCGAAAAGGTGGTCCTTGCGAATTGGTTGGCAGAGGTGGCGGACGGACCATTGGCCGAGTCGGTTGGAGGCGGTCCGGGTGCTCTTGTTGCTTGGACTCCTGCTGGGGGTTCTGATTTCCTGGCGGCTGTGGATCACGGATCGCGTCTTTCCCCACCTTCCCGTCTTTGAATGGCTGGGGCCCACCCCGCAGTCCTGGGACAAGGTCCTCCTCGGGGTCTATCTGCTCCTCATCGTGGCCTGCCTCTTCCGTCCCGCCTGCCGCTGGACCCTTGGGGCGGTTTTGGGTGTTTCCTTGTTGTTAGCACTGCAGGACCAGATCCGCTGGCAACCCTGGTTCTATGTCTACCTGGTCGGCTTGGTGGGCTATCTCCATCTGCCGGGCCGGAACTGGGAGGGCACGGGGACGGCGGTGCTCGGCCTGGTGCGCATCCTCCTCGTCTGCATGTATTTCTGGAGTGGCTTCCACAAGCTGCACCACGCCTACGGCAACATGTTCGAGCAGGCCTTCATCGGTCCGCTGGGGGAGCGCTGGCCGGAATGGGCGGTGGACCTCCTGAGGGAGACACAGGGCTCCGCGCCTTGGATGGAAATGCTGATCGCGCTGCTCCTCTTGCTCCCGGTGCCGATTGTGCGGCAGATGGGGATCGTTCTGGCGGTGGGAACCCATCTCTTCATTCTCCTCCTCATCGGACCCCTCGGGCTGGATTACAACGGGGTCGTTTGGCCGTGGAACGTTTGCATGATTTTGGTGGTGCCGCTGGCCTTCTGGCAGATCCCCTCCTTCGGCTGGCGGGAGTTGGCGGTGACTCCGGTGCGGTATTGCGCGGCGGTGCTGGTGGTCCTGGTGGCGATCATGCCGGCCTTTTCCCCGGGCCGCTGGGATCGCTACCTCTCCTTTCACCTCTACTCCGGCCAGGGCCAGCGGATCATGGTGGTCCTCGATGACCGGGCGGTGGAGGTCCTGCCGCAGGAATTGCGGCCCTACCTCCTCCCAGGGCGGAGCAAGGGCCTGCACGAGCTGCGTTTCAAGGAGTGGACCCTGAAGGAACTCAAGGTGCCCTACCCGACCGAGGAGCGGATCAACCTGCGACTCGGCAAGCAGTTTGCGGCGCTCCCCTATCCCCAGGGCAGCATGGTCTTCTTCTACTATGACTACGAGTTCGAGCTCAACGAACGCGGGTGGGACAAGTTCTCGCCCGGGGAGATGCTGAAGATGGAGACGCTCGGCGAGCCGCGACGGCCATACAAGGGGCCGTGAGGCGCTCTCAACTCTCCGGCACGGCCTCGACCATCATGAGGTTGAAGTGGGTCTCGGTGAGATCGCCCATCGACTTGCAGTTCTGGAAAACGTGGGTCGCATAGCGCTGGCCGAGGGAGTCGCGGAGGGCGAGGAAGTTCTCCTCCGGGGCGATGGTTTCCTTGCGCATGGTGGAGAAGAGGGCCTTCAGGCGGGGGCGCTCGGCCTTGGCGCGGCGGGCCATCTGGGTGCGCTCCTCACTGCGGTATTGGACGATGTTCTGGGTGTTGAGATGGCTGCGGACCAGCTCGTCAACCGGCTTGTTGTCGGGGAAATGGTGGGCGCGGTAGGCGTTGAGGTTGCCTTCGTGGGACTGCTGGTCGAAGTCGATGGGGCGGACGCGGTATTGGACCTCCTCGAAGTCGGGGGTGATGTCGACCACGTAGTTCACGCTGCGCATGTCCCCGAGGAGGCGGATGAAGCAGCGCTCCCCGAACTTCACGAACTCCTTGGCGATGCGGACCCGGTTCAGGTCCGGGCGGGGAAGGTAGTCGCGGATGAAGGCGTCGCCCGGCACGCCGGCGATGTGTTCCTCGATGAGCGTGTTGCCATTCACCAAGTAGTTAATCCGGTTGGGGGAGATGATGTGCTCCAGCTCCAGACCGTAGATGCGGGAGGAGTCGGCCTGCTTCACGTAGTAGTAGTCCGAGTTGCCGTTGAAGAGGTTGGTGATGCGGATGCGGAAGGGCCGGGAGTTGCCGAACTCGCCGAAATCGATCCGTTCCACGGTGAGGTGTTCGGCCATGGAACGGTTTCCGCCGATCTTCAGGGTGGCGTAGATGCCGGTCAGCTTGGGGGCCAGCACGGCCATGACCTCCGGCGGGTAAACCACGGAAAGCCAGAGGGTTTCCTCCCCGCGGGGGTTCTCGTAGGGCATCGAGGCGGTGAAGCGGGCGAGGTCGTCATAGACGAGGGGGATCTCGGAATGGCGGCCGAAGTGCTGGAGGTAGTGGGCGAGGCTGGGGGAAAGGGGGTACTGCGACTTTTTCCGCTGGATGAGCGGGGGCTTCTCTTCGGGGGCGGGGTCCATGGTGGTGCCGGCGAGTGGAGGCTCAACCCGCGCCGAAGCGGGCCACCACGTGGAGGTTGTCGATGCCCTTGGCGGTGAATTCCTCCCAGTAGCGGCGCTCGATCGGTTCGGTGCGTTGGCGGCGCTGTTCCTCGCTCAGGGCGGTCCAGGCGGGCAGGCCGATCTGTTTGAGGATGTCCCGTTCGGCGAGGCGGAGGGTGAGTTCCTCCCAGAAAATCTCGTTGCGCATCTCGTCGAGGCATTCCTGCACGAAGGACTTCGTGAGGTAGTCCATGGAGATGTTGTGGCGTTGTTCGGCCTCGTCGAACTCGATGATGTCGCTGAAGCCCATCCGCTTGGCCTTCTCGAGGAGGGTGTTCTCGAATTCCTCGTAGCCCTGGTAATTCGCCTCGGCCCCGGGCTTGCGGTTGAGGGAGGCCACTTCCGCGGCCAGGCTCACCATTTCGAGAAGGGTGGCGAGCTGTTGTTCGGTGAGGCGAAGGTGCATGGGTGGTTCGGATTGCGACGAAACCATGACGGGGGCATCCCGGCAAGCTCGCAAGGGGGGCGGGAAGGGAAAGGGAACCGCCGATTGCGCTGATTCTCGCTGATTTTGGGAATCAGGGGGAAGGTCTCTGGCTGCCGGATGGGGTCCGGGCCTGCAAGAGCGCCTGAAATCAGCATTCTGCGACTCGCCTTGAGGCGGGATTAGCTCAGTTGGTAGAGCAGCTCGTTTCCACCGAGAATGGACCGGCTTTCCCAGGGACATTGCCACCTGATGAGGTTTTTGTAACTCTCAGGAATAGAGGGATTTGTATATTATGTTGCTTCGCGATGACCCGGTCATTAACAAGTAAGTGAACTGCCACAAGTGGAATGTCATCAAGCCCGCCGCCGCGCTGGATGTGGAGGTGGGTGAACTATTGTCCGGTAAATGACCCCTGCCGGAAATCACCATCCGTTTCTTGATTCGGGGGGGCTCGTCCGGATCGCTCGGGTCCGGACGCGCACCCCGCCATCCCCCAGCCCCGTAAAACTCCGCCGCCCGGCCCCCACCTGACTATTGCCCGATGTGGCCATCGATCCATCTTCGTCATTTCACCATGCCGGCATTCTCCTCCATCCGGTCCAACGGACTCATCACTCCCATGGCCCCGACCCCCATCGCAACGTGCAGGTAGATCTCCGTGGTAGTAATGTCCTCGTGCCCCAGCAACTCCTGGATCGTCCGTAGATCC
>JAQCFL010000050.1 GCA_027619375.1 Verrucomicrobiota bacterium
AGATCCGGGGCATCGACACCCCCCTCTGCACCTTCCGCGACCTCCGCCGAGAACCGCTGCAGACTTAGGATGTTCGCACGCGATTAGTTTCCAGACAATCCATCTGGATGTCGGCCCGAGCCTTCCGATTCCCAAAAATAACGCCGCTTAATCCCCATCCACCTATTCCGCCAGACTCTCCGCCAAATTTTTTTTCCACGCTTCGAGCGACCTCCGGAGATGCTCCTTCGAGGGCTCCCTGAGACCATAGCACTGCAAACCGACATCCCCCGAATAGCCAATTTCGCGCAGGTGCTTGAGCAAGGCCACCTGATCGTAAGAGCCCGCATCCAAGGGCTGGATCAACTCCTTCCAGTCCGTCCCACCCGCCTCCGCACCACAAATGCTCACGCTCCACAACAGCGGCCTGGCCTCCTCCAGAGTCTTCCGCAGGTCACTCTTCGGCTCCACTTTCAGAAAGTGACAGAGGTTGAAGGCCACACCGACGTTCTTGCACTCCGAGGCCTTCGCGATGCGCAGCGCATCGCCCACCGTTTGGATGTGGAACCCCGCATGCGGATACAACACCACCGGCAACCCGGCCTTCTCAGCCTCCGCCCCAATCTCCTTCACAAAGGCCACCGCCTGCGCGTCCGTCGATCCGTTGCCGCCCAGCACATACAGCTCCACCAAGGCCTCCCGGCCCTTAAGCATGCGGATCGCCTTCGTCACCGAAGGATCGTAGGCATAGGACTCCGCCTCCGCCCTGCCACCCACATAGATGCTGAACACCTTCAACCCCACCGCATCAAACTCCTTCAGAAATTGTTCCAGTAAATTCCCATTGACCGAGCCGACTCCCTCGTAGCCCATCGCCTTCAACTCCCGCGCCCCCTCCGCCACCGTCGCGTACTTCACTCCGTTCTGGAACGGATAGAGCGAAGGGACAAACCCCTTCTCTCCCTCCGCGCACGCCGATGAAACAGCGACCAACATCACTCCCACCAGGCAAGACAAGCGCATCATGCGCCTCCCTACGCCCTCGCTGACCCTTTTTTTTCAGGGTCATCTGCGGATCCTGCCCCAACAAACCTTGGCGTGTCGTCCTCCAACGCTACGCTCCCTGCAAATGAAGACCACTGTTCTCTCCTCCCTCCTTCGGCTCCTCGTCTCGATCCAAATCGCGACGGGAGCCGACCGCCCCAACATCATCTTCCTCTTCGCCGACGATCAGCGGGCGGACACCATCGGGGCGCATGGAAATCAGCACATCCAGACTCCGAACCTCGACCGCCTCGCCGCTGATGGATTCAGCTTTCGCCGCAACTACTGCGCGGGATCCTTCAGCGGCGCGGTCTGTGTTGCCAGCCGGGCCATGCTGATGACTGGTCGGCATTGGATGCGCCTCCCGGCGAAACAGCCCGCCACCAACTGGGGCGACGCCACCACCCTACCGTCCCTCCTGACTTCGGATGGCCACTACAGCTCCTTCATCATCGGCAAGTGGCACAACGGCAAAGGAACCCTCGACAAGTCCTTTGCCAACGGCCGCTCGATCTACATGGACGGCATGGCCAACCACGCCGACTTTCAGGTGCAGGATCTCACTGGCGGCAGACTGAGTCCGAAACGAGATGCCGGAGGATTCTCCAGCGCGGTCTTCGCCGACGAAGCGGTGAAGTTCATCCAGCGTGCCGGAACCGAACAACCCTTTTTCCTCTACGTCGCCTTCATCGCCCCGCATGACCCGCGGAACCCACCGGAGAAGTATCGTCGGATGTATTACGAGAACCGCCCCCCCCTACCCGAGAACTTCCTCCCGCAGCACCCCTTTCAGAACGTCCCCGCCGGCACCGCCGGCCGCGACGAGGGACTCGCACCGTGGCCGCGCACCAAGGAGATCATCAGCGATCAACTCTGCGAATACTACGGACTCATCACCCACCTCGACGAACAAGTCGGCCGCATCCGGCAGGCCCTCCAGGAAAGTCCGCATGCGAAAAACACCATCCTTATCTACACCGCCGACCACGGCCTGGCCATGGGCAGCCACGGACTCCTGGGCAAACAGAACATCTATGAGCAAAGCATGCGCTGCCCGCTCATCCTCAGCGGCCCCGGCATCCCCAAAGACCAGTCCAGCCAGGCCTTCACCTACGTGCACGACCTCTATGCGACGGTCTGCGACTTCGCGGACGTCAAGACACCGGACGGCATCAACTCACAAAGCCTCCGGCCCCTCATGACCGGCGAGGTCCCCGGCATCCACCAGTCCGTCTTCCTTCCCTTCCAGGACAACCAACGCGCCATCAGCGACGGCCGCTGGAAACTCCACATCTACCCCAAAATCAACCACCGCCTCCTCTTTGACCTCCGCACCGACCCGCACCAAACCCGCGATCTCGCCAACGATCCCGCCCACCGCCCCCAACTCGACCGGATGCTCGCCCTGATGGAATCCCAGCGGAAACAACTCGACGACCCCTATCCCCTGCACGTCGATAAGCCGGGCCCGAAGGAACCCCACTACGACAACAACAAGCGCGTTCTCGATGTCTGGCAACCCGAATGGATCCGTGACAAGTATTTCAACGGGCGCAACGACCCCAACCACGGGCCAAAAAAATAGCTCCCGGCTTTATTGCCATCCGCCCAGCGAAGCCATCGGGCCTCACAACTTGTACTGCGGAATCTTCAGCAACTCCCCGTCCTTGAGCGCCGATTGGTGCGCAACAATGCCGGCCACGGTCATGTTGAGCGACTGGGCCACGTCCACCCACGGTTTGCGGTCCCGCAGGATGGCATCCACAAACTCGCTCATCAGGTAACCATGCGAGCCACCATGTCCGCCACCGGCTACCCCGGCAGGAAGGGGCGGCTTTCCGGTATCCACGGCGACTTTGTCGTTCTTCTGTCCGTAGATCCTTCCGCGTTCACCCCCGTTCGTCTGGATGTCCCAGGTCACCGCCATGCGCGACATGCCGCCTTCGCTGGTCCGGAACAGCGCGATCTCGCTCCCGAAGGGGTTCTTGTAGTCGTTGTTCTCGGGACGCAGGTGCGGCACGGTGCTCGGCATGCCCATGCAGGAAACCTCGGTTAAACTGCCGCCCGTGATGCCGATCTGATAGGCATTCGAGTGGGTGGGATACCACTGCGGCGGCAGCCCCTTGCGCCATCCATCAGTGTCCACGTTTTTAGTCTTCGGGTTGTATCCTCCCAGAGGCGTGCCGAAAAAGTGGAAGTACTCCCCCTCGGAGTAGATGATCTCCCCCAGCGCCCCCGCCAGGTATTGCTGCCGCCACGTGTAGAGCTCGGAATGGAAGTAGGAGGTCTCGAACATCATGTATTTCAATCCACTCTTCTTCACCGCCTCAAACAGCAGATCCGCATCCTCCAGGGAGCCGAAGACCGCCGGCACGGCACTGGCGACATGCTTCCCGTGCTTTAACGCCGCTATCGCAAACCGGGCGTGACTTGGCGCATCGGTGGCGATGAACACCGCCTCGATCCGGTCATCCTCGATCATTTCCTCGCACGATGGATAGCTCTTCTCGCACCCGCAGGCTTTCGCCAGTTCCGCGCAGCGCGAGGGGATCAGGTCGGACACCGCAACCACCTCCACGTTCGGGTGGTTCTGAAAGCCGAATTGTGCCCCGAAACTGCACAAGCCGCAACCCGCGATGCCCACGCGAATCTTTCGATCGGAGAACGGCTGCCATTCCTTCGCCGCGTCCGGATCGGTTTGCCCCTTTTCGAACCCGGGGATGACCTTTCCCTCGGCGTCCTTGGGAACTTCCTCGGCCGTCGCCTGCCCCGCCATTCCGCCACCCCCAACAAGGTCCCGGCACTGCCGAGCCCTTGAAGAAAGAGCCGCCGGGAAATACCGCCCTGATCTTCATTCTCCATCGTGGATTTTTCCATCCCAGATAAACTGAGTCTCCTTTCTTACGGATCTCGAAAATTTCGCGCCATCCCAACTCCTGGTCCCCCGGCGCCGTCCCCTGGCCGGGCGGCACGGTGCCCTACGCGTTTGATGCCCCCCTCAGCCCAGCCCAGCAGCAAACCTGCCTCAACGGCCTCCGGGTTTGGCACCTCGCCAGCGAGGTGCAGTTCGTTCCGCGCAGCGCCCAGACCCTATACATCCTTTTCAAATCCTTGGCGGCACCATCCCCGGGGCCGGAAACCTCGCCTCCACCAACAACTACTACGGCATCATCCTCGCCGGCACCTATGACAAGATGGTGCAGGGCAACACCTTCGTCCTCGCCACCGGCCCGGAAACCCAGATCACCCACCCCGGCACCGCCCCGCGGGGCTTCTACCGGGCCGTCTCCCTGCCCTGATCCCCATCCTTGCCACTGCGCAGCGCCTTCGGAAAAATCACCGCCCTCATGAAGACACTCGTCCTCATTCATCGTAACGAAGACTTGAAGGCCCCAGCCTAGGTCGAACTCTATCCGGATCGCTTCTCGGGTTCCCACGGGAACCCCACCTCGGGATCCCTTGAAGAGTAGCCTCGTGAAGTCAGGCTTTGTTTCCGTCTTGGGACTGTGAGCCGGACTGGCAAGCGCCCCTACCAGAACGCCTTCCAAACCGAGTAAACCCCCACCCCCAGGATCGCCAGACCGCTCAGCGTCAAGAGCACGTCGTAGACCCGCCCCGGCTTCAGTTCCTTCGGCAGCCAGCGGGTTCGCATGTAGAAGGCCGCCAACACCACCAGCAGCAGAATCAGCGCGGTCACCGCTCCGCCGATGATCACCATCACCGCAGGATTCACCTCAAAGGCACGGAAACCAAAGACCAGCAGGATCCACCAGGCCGGCAGGAAGAAGGCCAGCCCCTTGATGAAGCGGTGGCGGCTCACCGGGTCGTGGAAATTTCCCCAACCGACCTCGCTGAAGGCATCCGAACACTGCCGCGTCCACGCCGCCAAGGCCGACAGCACGGTCGAGAACAACACCACCAGCGCCCCGAGCAGGAACACCCACCGCGCCCAGGCTCCCAGCGACTCGGTGTACATCGAGGCGAGAGTCGGCACGAGTTCATGCTCGGTCGGCACGGTTCCCTGCCGGTGCAGCACCGCCGCACCCAGCAGGTAAAACAAGGCCGTCACCAAGGTGTAGCAAAACAGGGAGGCCACCGCATCGGCCTTCATCACCGTGATCCATCCCCGGGCCCGCTCGAGCCATGCATCGTGCATGGCCTTGTCCTCCCGCGGCGGCCGCGGTCCGGTGTGCGCGGCGTAACCCTTCTCGATGAGCCAATAGTTGTAGGCGATGATCTCATCCCCTCCCACCCCGGTGATCCCGAAGGCCCCCAAGGCAATGAGCAGCACCGCCCCGGTCGGGATGCTTGGCGTCAGACCGGACATGATCTCCTCCCCGCTGATCGCATGCGGCGTCCACTGCACCGCAAAAACTGAAATCAATGTCACCACCGTGAAGATCCCGATCATCACCAGACACCAGCGCTCGATCTTTCCGTATTTCCCTCCACAGACTAGCAGCGAGGCAATCAACCCACTCACCAGACACCAAAACAAGAGTCCCACGGCGCTCCCCGCCCCGCCCACTGGAACGATTGCCATGAGGACGAGGGCCAGAACACCCACCATGCCGCCGGTCTGCATGCTTTTGAGGAGCATCATCAGCAGCCAACTCCACACCGACCAATGTCCCTTCCCGAAGCGCGGCCCGGGCAAGGCACTGAGCGCCCCCATGCTCGTCTTGCCGGAGTAAATGGCGTGTTTTCCGAACTCGATCTGCAAGGTCACCTTCACCAGACAGGAGAAGAGCACCACCCACAGACAGATGAATCCCGCCTTCGCCCCCAGCGTGGTCGTCGCGATCAGTTCGCCCGACCCCACGATGGATGCGGACAGAACGAATCCCGGCCCAAGATGCTTCAATCGTTCGCGGAAGGTCTGCGGCGCCTCCAAGACGCGGTCGGGCGAAAGCTTGTAAAGGTCGGTGTCCATTGGGCGCGCAGCATGAGTCGCGCCCCGCTCCAACAAAAGCCCCAAAACCGGGTGATTCCTTGAGAAATCAGTTCCTCTTTCGCGAACGATCCGCCCCTGGAGCGAAGGAATGATGATCGGATTTGTTCCGGTCACTGGAATCGTCCTTGTCCCTCTTGTCAGCGTCCTTCCGCACCACCGGCGGGCGGCTCACCACTGACGGGCGGCTCGCCACCGGGGTCCGCGGCGCAATGCGCGGTTGCGCCACCGTCGGTCCGCCTCCAGTCCGGCGGGGATCATATCCCGAAGGACCCCTCGGCGCGGTGGGTTGGTTGTAAGTCGGCTTGCGGTCATCGCGATGATCGGAATCCCGGCCCTGGTCCCTGTCCCGTCGGTCGTCGCGCCGGTCCGGGTAGTCCTTGTGGCCGTCGTTCCGATGGTCACGATCATAGTGAGCCGAACGCCCCGCCGGGCGCTGCACCACCACGTAACCCCGACCGGGATAATGTCGGTAATAGTGATCGTTGCAGTGCCAATATTGCGTCCCGCCGATGTAGGATGAATTGTAACCATACGGCAGCGCGTTGCGGGTGTAACCGTAGGGATAGGAGCTGTAATTGTAGGAGCTGTAGGTGGAACCGCCATACCCGTAGGGGTCGGCACAGGAACTCAGGCCCACCAGACCCGCTCCGACCACCAAGAGAGGCAACACATTCCGAAAAGCGCTGTTCATAGGCCGACAATCTAGCAGGGGCCTCCGCAAAATCAAAAGATTCCTGAAGGCTGTCCTCCGGGACCCTTCGGACAGCCTCTAGCCCCGCCGGATCTTCGACCCCTCAAAGAACACGCTGATCCGATAAACCCGCTTCTGCCGGGTCTCGATCTGCCCGGTTTCCAGGTCGAAACGCTCCGGGATCTCCTGCCGGTGAATGTCCACCGTGGCCCGGAATCCACGCTCCGAAAATACGTCGATCAGCATCGCCAGCGCCACCGGATCGGTGAAGATACGGTCCTCCGAATTGACCGTGGCCCGGCCGCTCACCGCGTAGCGCTGGATGATGGGCATCATCTTGGTCTGGATGAACTCCACCACCGCCTCGAACAAGTCCGCCCGCTCCACCTGATAGCCGTCCAACCGGTTCACCAACTCCTGCCGGGCATAGAGCACCACCTCGTCCGCGAGAGGCACGTGCCGGAGCGTGTCGTAGGTCCGCGGATCGAGCTCCAACGAGCTCTGGTACTCCAGCTCGCGGATGATGTTTCCCTGCACCACCTCGATCGCCGCCTGGGCATTGATGAAGTGGTAGTGGAATATCTGCTTCAACGACACCAGCGCATCGAAGGTCTTCTCCTTGAAGATGCGGTAGCGGTTCCGGGCCAGCTCGGGGTCGGAATCCGTGGCCCGCTCTTCCTCCAGCTCCCCCACTCCCGACTGCCGCACTTCCGCATTCTGCCGCAGCGATTCCTGTCCCCGCCGCAACTGTCTCGCCACGCTCTCCGCCTCGTCCACAAAGAGAACCATGATGTGAAAGGTCGGCTGCTTGAAGTGGTGGGCCTTCGCGGTGTTCGAAAACTCCCGCCGCAGCACCACCATCTGATCATAGAACATCTTCAGGCACTCCACCTGCACCGTGGTCCGCGGAAATCCGTCCAGCAGGGCACTGTCCCGGTAGCTCGGCTTCAACAACTCCAGAAGCAGCAACCGCAGCACCTCCTCGTCCCCCACCATCCCGCCCCTCGCCTTGATCCTTCGCGCCTCCGGACTGTCGAGCAGCTGGCTGATCACGATCGGCTCCGAAGCGATCCCCCGCACCTTCCGGATGAACGCCGTATTCGTGCCCTTTCCCGATCCCGGCGCGCCCCCCAACAGGATCAGCTCCTTCGGAAAACGCAACCGCTCCCGGCCCAACTCCGCCTCCAATCCCCGCCACACCCGGTTGAAAATCAACTGCGCGTCCTTGATCTCGAGATCCGCCGGGGCGGGTGTTGCTGCATCGTCCTTCACCGTGGCCGGGGGCCTACACTAGTTGCCCCCGCCGGGTCGAGCGGTGAAATTCCCTCACGCCACATCAAGCAGGGCTCCCTCCAAAACCAACAGCCGCCGCTTCAGCTCCAACCCCCCGCCAAAGCCCGTCAACGATCCATTCGCCCCGATCACCCGATGGCAGGGCACGATCACCGAGAGGGGATTGGCCCCATTCGCCAGTCCAACCGCCCTAACACTCTTGGGGTTCCCAATCCGCGCCGCGATCTCCCCGTAGCTCCGCGTCACCCCAAACGGAATGCGGCTCAGCTCCGCCCACACCCGCTTCTGAAAGTCGGTGCCCGCCACGTCGAATGGTAGATCAAACCTCGTCCGCTTCCCTGCAAAATACTCCCGCAGCTGCTTCTCCGCCGCAGCGAGATGCCCATTCCCTGCATCCTCCGAGGGCAGGGAATCGCGCTCGATCCGATGCCCGAAAAAAAGGCCCGCCAATCCCTCCGCCGAAGCCAGGAGGATCAAGTTTCCCACTGGACTGGAGATGGTCCGCGAGACCGTGGCATGCGTCGGGAAACCTTTCATCACCCCAATGCCTAGCAGGACCCCTCCCTCCCCGCGAGCAGGAATTGGCCCGAGGCCTCCCCTCCCAACGGACCCACCACGCCCACCACGCCCACCCAACCCCGACCCCGGTCTTCCCTCCGACCATTCCGAACTCCGCATTCCTTCCCCCTTCCCTTCACCTACGTCGCCATCCTCAACAAGGAGCTTCCCGACGTCTCCAAGCGGTTCATCAACTCCGTCCCCGCCAGGGACGTATTCCCACCACGGCGCTTCATCAGACTGATCTCCCGAAACATCTGCTGCCCCGCAAAGGGCCGAAAGACGACATTCGGGATCTCCCGTCCCCGCGAGGCCAGATAGGGCACCACCGACACCCCCATCCCCGAGGAGACCATCGCCAGGGCCGTCGCGAGATGATTGCATTCCAACCGCTGATCCGGAGTGCGCACCCGGCAGAGGCGCAGGGTCCGGTCCGAGAGACAATGGCCCTCCGCCAAATGGATCAGCTCAGCCGCCTTCAAATCGGAAGGCTCCGGCAGGGTCTTGCGCATCGCCAGGGGATGGTCGGCAGGCGCAGCCAACCAGAGCGGCTCCCGAAACAGATTTTTCACACTCAGCGACCAACGCTTGCGATCCTCCGACGTCACGTCGCTCAGGACGGCAAATTCGATCGCCCCGGCCACCGTCGCCGCGATCAACTCGCTCGTCATCGCCTCGGTGACGGACACCACGATCCCCGGAAATGATCGGCGGAAGGGAGCCAGAAAACACGGAACGAAGTAGGGCGTGATGGTCGGAATGACCCCGAAGACGAGGCTTCCCGTCTGCAACTCCCGCCGCGCCCGAAAGGCCCCCTTCAAATCGTCGGCCCGGTCCAGGAGGTTCCGGGCGTGTTGCTCCAGCAATTCCCCCGCGGGTGTCGGAATCACCCCTCGGGGCCGCCGAATGAACAAAGGCTCCCCCAACTCCTCCTCCAGCGCCTGCATCTGCTGACTGAGCGCGGGCTGGGAAAGATGGCAACGCTGCGAGGCCCCACTCAGGGATCCCTCCTCCATCACCGCCAAGAACGACTGCAAATGCCGGAGCTCCATCCCTGATATTCTGCTATAAGCAATTCGAATAGCAACCATCCGAGATGCCGATTTTTCAAATACCTCTCCGCGTGTCAGTCTGCAGCCGGTCTAACGGCTCAGCCCGCCGCCCCCCTCGGCGGGCAGGTTTCAATTCCCCCCACAAGGAGCGGGGATCGGACTGCCCGGTTCTCCCCCGACGACGGCAACCATCCGGTCCCCGCGACTTTGGGGAACCCTTGGCCGGGAGGTCGAAAATGGGAGTAGCGGACCAACATCTGACGAACAACGCCTCCAGATCCCAAAAGGACCGCAGCCCGATCGGGCCCCTTATCCCCCATTGTTCGTTTGCGGGTTTTCAACAGGCTGCTAACTCCCCACCAGCGCCAACAGCACCCCGGCCGCCACCGCCGAACCGATCACCCCGGCCACATTCGGACCCATGGCGTGCATCAACAGGTAGTTCTGCGGATTCGCCTCCATCCCCACCTTGTTCGAGACCCGCGCCGCCATCGGCACCGCCGACACGCCCGCCGAACCGATCAAAGGGTTGATCTTGTCCTTGCAGACGAGGTTCATGAGTTTCGCGAGGAGAACACCGGACGCCGTGCCGATCGAGAAGGCCAACAGCCCCAACCCGATGATGCCCAGCGTCTCCGCCGCCAGGAACTTGTCCGCCGCCAACTTCGATCCCACTCCGAGTCCGAGGAGAATGGTCACGATGTTGATCAACTCGTTCGCCGCGGTTTTCGAAAGTCGCTCCACCACGCCGCATTCCTTGAACAAATTCCCCAGCATCAGCATCCCCACCAGGGGCGTGGCCTGCGGCAGGAGCAACACACAGAGCAGCACCACCGACAACGGAAAGATGATCTTCTCAATCTGCTTCACCGGACGCAGCTGCTTCATTTCGATCTTCCGCTCCGCCTTGGTCGTCAGGAGCCGCATGATCGGCGGCTGGATGATCGGCACCAGGGCCATGTAGGAATACGCCGCCACCGCAATGGCCCCCAGGAGATCGGGTGCCAGTTTCCCCGCCAGGAAAATCGCCGTCGGTCCGTCCGCCCCGCCGATGATGCCGATCGCACTGGCGTCCTGAATCGAAAAATTGATGCTTTCAAAGGTTCCCGACAAAGCCAGTGCCCCGATCAGGGTCGTGAAGATCCCCAACTGGGCCGCCGCACCGAGCAGGGCCGTCTTCGGGTTGGCGAGAAGCGGACCAAAGTCGGTCATCGCCCCCACCCCCATGAAAATCAGCAGCGGAAACACCCCGGAAGTGATCCCCACCTGAAAAATCAAATACAGAAACCCACCCTCCTCCGCACTGGCGATCCCCGCATAGGGAATGTTCGCAAGGATGCCCCCAAAGCCGATCGGAATCAGTAGGAGCGGCTCGAATTTTTTCGCAATGCCCAGGTAGATCAGCAGCAGCCCCACCCCGATCATAATGAGATTCTTCCAGCCCCCATGCAGGAATCCATGAATCCCGGTGCTCTCCCAAAGCCGTTCCACCTTGGAATGCTCCGCAGCCACGTCCTTGGCTGCGGAAACCGTCTCCCCCGCGCCTTCCACCACGCCGAAGGCCTCGCCCGGCATCCACACCACCGCCAATGTCACCAGCACCAGCGCCAACATCCAGTATTTGGGTGCAGGTCGCATTTAGTCCAGAGTGGCAAGGGCTTGTCCGGCGGTGACTTGGTCACCTTTCTTGACGAGGATCTCGGCCACCCGCCCCGCACACGGCGCGGCGATCGCCATCTCCATCTTCATCGCCTCGAGCACGATCACCGTCTCACCTTCCTCCACCGCATCGCCCGGTTCCTTTTTGATTTCAAATACCGCTCCGGGCATCGGGGCCACCACCGGTGTGCTCGCCCCACCACCGCTCGGCACCTCCACCGCAGCCTCGCCCGTGTCCTCGCCCTCCATGACCGAAACATCGTAGGAGCGGCCGTTCACGGTGGCCTTGTCCCCGTTGAACTGCACCGCAAATTTCTCGCCACCCACCGTCACGATGAGCTTGTCCGGCATCTGTCCGGCCGGGGCTTCCTTCTCGATCTTGCGGACGTTCGTTTTCATCTCGCCCTTCAGGAAGGAAATGCCCTTCGCCCCACAAGCCGCCACGATGAAGACATTCTCGTCCGTCACCGGCAGGCCTTCCGCCTCCAGCTTGAACTTGGCCGGCTCCACCCCCTTCTCGGGATTGTCGTCGTCCATGTCGAGCGGGCTCAACGTGGTCGGCTCGAGACCCATTTTCTCCGAGGCACGCTGCACGATCTCCGCATCCGGCGGCACCGGCGTCTTGCCAAAGTAACCCAGCACCATCTTGCCGTAGCCCTCCGCAAATTTCTCCCACTTGCCGAAGATGACGTTGTTGAAGGCCTGCTGAAAATAGAACTGGCTCACCGGCGTCACCGAGGTGCCGAACCCACCCAGCCGCACCACCTCGCCCATCGCCGCGATCACCTCCGGGTAGCGGTCCATGATGCCGTTGTCCCGCATCATCTGCGTGTTCGCGGTCAGCGCCCCGCCCGGCATCGGACTCCAGGGTATCATCGGCTCCACCGCCTTCGCCTCGGGCGGCATGAAGTAGTCCGACATGCAGTCCTTGAAGACCTCCTCCGCCACCATGACCTTGTCGATGTCGAGATCCAACTCGTAGTCGCCCCCCCGCAGGGCATGCCACATGGAAGCCACGTCCGGCTGACAGGTCCCGCCCGAACAGGGCGCCATGGAAAGGTCGATCTGGTCAATCCCCGCCTCGATCGCCGCCTGATAACAAATCACTCCAGTCCCAGCCGTGTCGTGCGTGTGGAAGACCAGCCGCGTCCCCTCCGGCAAACGCTTCCGCGCCGCCTTCACCGTTTCATAAATCGTCGCCGGATACGCCGTGCCGCTGGCGTCCTTGAAACAGACCGAGGTGAAGGGAATCTCCGCCTCCAGAATGTCGTCCAGCGTCTTCGCATAGAACGCCGAGTCATGCGCCCCCACGCAGCCCGGCGGCAACGCCATCATCGTCACACACACCTCGTGCTTCAGCCCGTGGTTGGTGATCGACCGGCCCGAATCAATCAGGTTGTTGACGTCGTTGAGCGCATCGAAATTCCGGATGGTGGTCATCCCGTGCTTCTTGAAGAGCTTCGCGTGAAGATCGATGATGTCCCGCGGCTGCGAATCGAGCGCCACCACGTTGATCCCCCGCGCCAGGGTCTGCAGATTTGCATCCGGTCCCGCCTTCTCGCGAAAGGTGTCCATCATGTCGAAGGCATCCTCGTTCGAGTAGAAGTAGAGCGCCTGATACCGCGCCCCGCCCCCTGCTTCAAAATGCCGGATCCCTGCCTCTCGGGTCGCCTCCACCGCCGGCATGAAATCCGCTGTGAAAACTCGGGCTCCATACACGCTCTGGAATCCATCCCGAAACGCGGTGATCATCACTTCTATCTTCTTGGCCATCGGCAATCGTTTCTTAAGAGGTGCGTAAATAGAGGGCGAGGGGGTCAGCGGTCATGCCTGGCTCGATGCGCGGCCGCGATGGCCACCGCCACTTTTGCCGCGACGTCCCCCGCCTTGCCCGGCTTCGGCGCATCTGGCTGCGGCGGCTCCGCAAACAGATGACTGAACTTCTGAAAAAACGCCCCACAGAGAGTCATGAATCCGACCAGAAGAATCAAAAAGGCGAAAACCACGCCCATCCCGACGCCCATCAGTTCCACACCTTCGTTGATTATATTGCCGTCCATGATGTTGCTGCGCTGCCGCTTCCGCGCCGCCGCGGGGCTTGTCTAGCGGTTCCGGAGCCCCCTGTAAACCGCAGGAAGAGAAGAAGTCCGCCCCGCACCGCCGGAAGGGGCTCGAATTACCCCGATCCCTGAAAACAGGCTGCCTGCCGCCCGTATTCTTCCCTTTCATCCCCGCCATGCCCTCCTTCGCCTTATCCCTTCTCCTCTTTCTGGCCTCTGGATTCTTGGTTCTCCCGTCTGTGGCCGCAGACCACCCCAACATCCTCATCATCCTCGTCGACGACATGGGCTACGGCGATCCCGGCTTCAACAATCCGAACTCCAGGATCGCCACTCCCCACATCGACAGCCTCGCGGCGGAAGGCATGCGCTTCATCGATGCCCACGCTCCCGGTCCCCTCTGCCACATGTCCCGCTACGGTCTCCTCACCGGCCGCTTCCCCTTCCGCACCGAGGTCAACCGCTGGCCCACCCAGCCCCTCATCGAAGCAGGGCAAATGACCATCGCCTCCCTCGCCAAAACCAAAGGCTACCGCACCGCCATGGTTGGCAAATGGCACCTCGGCTTCCGCGAAAACGGCTACGCGCAGCCCCTCCCCGGCGGCCCGATGGACTGCGGCTTCGATCAATTCTTCGGCATCCGCGCCTCCACCGACATCCCCCCCTATTTTTACATCCGCAACGACCGCGCCGTGCAGCCCCCCACCGACCACATCGAAGCCAACAATTCCGAAGGCTGGTCCCCCATCCAGGGTGCCTTCTGGCGCAAAGGCGGCATCGCCCCCGACCTCGCCCTCAAAGATGTCCTCCCCACCTTCACCGACGAAGCCATCCAGTTCATCAACCAAGCCTCCTCCCCTCCCCCCAATAACCAATCCCCAGTAACCAATAACGGGGCGAAGCCCTGGCTCCTCTACCTCGCCTACCCCGCCCCCCACACTCCCTGGCTCCCCAGCCCCGAATTTGCCGGGAAGAGCAAGGTCGGCATCTATGGCGACTTCGCCATGATGGTCGATCACGAGATCGGCCGCGTCCTCACCGCTCTCAAGGAAACCAAGCGGGCCGACGACACCCTCGTCCTCTTCACCTCCGACAACGGCCCGGTCTGGTATGACAAGGACGTCGAACGGTTCGTCCACGACTCTTCCGGCGGCCTCCGCGGCATGAAAGGCGATGCCTGGGAAGCCGGCCACCGCATGCCCTTCCTCGTCCGCTGGCCCGGCCAGGTGAAACCCGGCACCACCAGCGGCCGCACCGTCTGCTTCACCGACCTCCTCGCCACCTTCGCCGACATCCTCGAAACCAAACTCCCGCCCGAAGCCGGACCCGACAGCTCGAGTTTCCTCCCCGCCCTCAAGGGCGATTCCTCCGCAGCCCGCTCCCCCATCGTCATGCAATCAGCCCGCAATGGCACCATGATGATCCGCGACGGCGACTGGAAACTCATCAACCACCTCGGCTCCGGCGGCTTCTCCCAACCCAACCACCGCAAACCCGAACCCGACGGCCCCCAAGGCCAACTCTACAACCTCCGCGACGACCTCGCCGAAGAACACAACCTCTACCTCGAAGAACCCGAGACCGTCGCCCGCTTAAACGCCGCGATGCAACGCATCATCGAGGCCGACCAAAAGTAGCGCCGGATTCCAACCTGCTAAAAAATAGCGCTGGTTTCCAACCTGCGAATGGCCGGCGGGCTTCCAACCCGCCCCCGGAGCCCGCAGGGATGCTCTACCGCTTCCGCTCACCTCCACCGTCGATCTCTGCACCTTCGTGGTCACCTCAAGCACCTTCCCCCCCGGAGTGCGGAGGCTCGATTCCGCCCGGCGGTCTCCGGCTTGACGGAGGTGGCGGTGTCCCCGTCCACCCTCTATTCCCGACTACTTCCCACGATCGACCACTTCCCAGGCCATTACCCACACCACACGACTATTTCTCAGACCTCCCGTCACCATCGGAAATCCGTGCACCTTCCACCGCCCCTCACGCCCCACCCAATGACGGCGGCGCAACCGACGGATCACTCTCCGCCCCATAATCCACCCCCTTCAGCCCAAAGCCGAACAAGCGCAAAAATTCCTCCTTGTAGCCCTGGAAGTCGGTCAGCTCATCAATCGTCTCCGTGGTCACCTTCTCCCAAATCTCGGCCACCGCCGCCTGGGTTTCCTCGCGCATTTCCCAATCATCAATCCGGATGCGCCCCGCCTCGTCCACCGCCGGGGCCTCGCCCGTGTAAAGCCGCTCCGCGAAGAGCCGCTGAATCTGCTCAAGACAGCCCTCGTGCGTCCCCCGCGCCTTCATGTCCTTGTAAAGAATCGAAATATACAGCGGCACCACCGGAATGGCCGAACTGGCCTGCGTGACCAGCGCCTTGTTCACCGAAACATAGGCCGCCCCGCCATGATTCGCGCCGAGCTTCGCACTGATTCGCGCACAGGCCGCCTCGAGATCCTTCTTGGCCCGCCCGATCGTCCCGTCCGTGTAGATCGGCCAGGTCAGCTTCGGCCCGATGTAGGAATAGGCCACCGTCTTCACCCCTTCGGCCAGCACTCCTGCTCCCTCCAGGGCGTTCATCCAGAGCTCCCAGTCATCGCCACCCATCACCTTCACGGTGTGGTCGATCTCCTCCGGCGTGGCCGCCCCGATGGTCACCTCCTCCACCAGGCCCTTGTCGGTGTTCAAATTCTTGTTCGTGAAGTCCCCGCCGGTCGTCTTCAGCACCGACTTGTAAACCTCCCCCGTGTCCGGATCGGTGCGCCGGGGCGAGGCGAGGCTGTAGATGACCATGTCCACCTTGCCGCCCATCTCGTTCTTGATGATCTCGATGGCCTGCGCCTTCAGTTCGTGGGAGAAGGCGTCCCCGTTCAGGCTTTTCGCAAAGAGCCCTTCCGCCTGGGCCGCCTTCTCGAAGGCGGCCGTGTTGTACCAACCCGCACTGCCCGGCCGATCCTCCGTCCCCGGCTTCTCAAAGAACAGCCCCAGCGTCTTTGCTCCGCTCCCAAAGGCTGACACGATCCGCGAAGCCAGCCCGTAACCCGCCGAGGATCCGATCACCAACACGCTCTTCGGACCACCTGCGATGGGCCCCTTCGATTTCACATAATCGATTTGCTCCCGCACATTGGCGGCACAGCCCTCCGGGTGGGAAGTAATGCAAATAAAGCCGCGGATTTTTGGTTGGATGATCATGATGGCGTGGAACCCACCCATCTTCCCGTCTCCTCCGCCGATGCCAAGCCTAAGCTTCTGAGGATTCTCCCCTCCCCAAACCGGAGCGGGGACATTCCTGTCCCCTTACCAACCTCCCCACCATTCCCGTCCCCTTACCAACCTCGAACTTCAAAAATCCCAAATCGCAAATCACCAATCAATCCGACCATCCCCCTCGCGCACCTCGCGCAACACCTCGGCCCGCGAAAGCCCTCCCGCCCCTCC
>JAQCFL010000442.1 GCA_027619375.1 Verrucomicrobiota bacterium
TGGATCTGTTTGCGGTGGAGGCCCTGGTGGATGGCGGCGAGGGAGAGCCATTGGGCCGCCCCGAGGTCACCGAACCAAGGGTGGGTGAGGGTGGGGTGGCGAGTTGGATGGGGGTGGTGAGTTGGACGGGGAGAGGGGAGCGGCGAGGGAGAGGAGTTCGATGGGGAAGTCCTGGGCGTCTTGGCCGGCGAAGGGATTGGGGCCCTCCTGGATGGTGCAGGTGGCGCTGAGGGTCTTGTAGTAGTCGTAGCCCTTCTTGGAGCCGAATCCGGTGACGGCGATTTGGAGGTCGCAGGCGTAGGCGGTGCCGCCGACGGGACCGGGGCCTGTTTCCACGAGGTTGCAGAGTTGGAATCGGAACTGGAGTCCCTCGCTGCCGGGGGGAAGGCCGCCGGGTGGGGTGGTGTCGATGATGCTGGGGGTGCGTGAGAGATAACAGACGGCCGGGGAGATGACCGGTGTGCCGGGGGACCAGAATGGTTTGGGCAGGCAGGTGGCGTCGGAGCGGATGCCGGTGATGAAGAAGGGTTCGGGGCCGTCGGGGTAGATGCCGAAATGGCTGGGCGGATCGAGGAGGGGGCCGGGGTCGAGGGCGAGGATCTCGATGGAGTCGCCGAGGAGGGGCGTGCCGCTGCCGCTGGGGGTGATGGAGACCTGGCGGTCGAACTCGGTGGCGAAGCAGGGAAACTGCCAGGGGGGGGTGCCGAAGTTCTTGCCGCAGCCGGTGACGGAGGGCGGTCCGTCGGGGCCGTCGTCGAGGGTGGCGACCTGGGTTTCGCCGGGGCCGAGGGGGACATCGCCCTCGCCGACCACGGATCCGCCGAGGGAGACGCGGACGCGGGCGGTGGTGGCACCGAGGGTGGAGAAGTCGGCCAGGGCGACGCGCCCGCCGCCGCCGGCCCCGCCGGGATTGCCGAGGCGGCACTCGCCCTGGGGGTTGCCGAAGGCGTCGCGGGCGGTGAGGCGGATGATCCCGCCGCCACCTGCAGCGGCCTGTGATTGGGAAACACCCCAGCTCCAGGCGAGGACATCGATTTCGAGGGGCAGGACGCGGTGGTGTTTGGGCGGGGGAGGGAGTTTGATCTCGACGCCGTCGAGACCCATGGAGCCGAGGTTGTTTATCGACAAGGGGGGTGAGCCGCCGGTGTTGGGGCTTCCTCCGACGGTGCCAGTGGCCACGGTGCTGCGGCCGGTGATTTCGTGGCCGGACATGCGGATGCTGAGGGCGTCGATGACGACGGGGACATCGCAGGTTTGCACGACTTCGCGCACTCCGGCCACGCGGACGCGAGGATCGACGGGGACGATGCGCACCTCGCTGGCGAGGACGGCGGTGTGCCCGGGGAGGGTGATGGCGATGGGGTTGTCGGGGTCGAAGAAGAGGTGGAGGGAGGGAATGTCGTCGTCGGGCTGGCTGTCGCAGTCGTCATCCTTTTTCTTGCAGGCGTAGCCGAGGGGTTGGAAGTCGGCGGCGGCGCAGGTGAAGTGGGTGCCGGAGATGGGGACACCCGCCGAGTCGAGCAGGCGGCCCTGATGATGGAGTGTGACGCGGGAGGCGGTGGCCCCGAGATCGGAGAAGTCGAGGACGCCGAGGGCGTCGGATCCCGCCCCGGCTGTGCAGGCGAAGGCGAAGACGGCGGTGTCCTCCCTGCCGACGACGGCCGCGGTGGCCGCGAGGGTGAATTCATCGCCGGGGTTCGGCAGGCCCGGACGGGGTTTGAGCTCGTCGTAGGTGACCTTGATCTCCTCGAAGTTGTTGGAGAGCAGTTCCGCGTCGCCGATGGTGACGGTATCCAGGGCGAGCAGGCCTTCGGGGGTTTGCACGGTGGTGCCACCGCCGAAGTCGTCGTAGAGGAGTCCGTTGAAGACGCGCAAGGGTTGTTGGAAGGTGCCGGCCTGGGTTTGGTCGCCGCTGAGGGTGCCGAGGGTCCCGGCGGGGTTGCCGGTGAACTCGATGCGGTAATCGATGTCGAAGAACGAATCGACCGCAAATTCGGCGGGAGGCGGGCCGAGACGGGTGAGGGTGGTGTGGCCGGGGCTGGGCAGGCCGAAGCTGCTGCCTGCGGTGACACGCAGGAGGTCGAAGTCGGGATCGCCGGGCGGGAGCTGGCCGCTGAGTAGGAACATTTCGGTATCGAAACTCTGGAGGCCGGTGGGGTTGAGCGGGCCGCGATCGACGACCATCTCTATGGGGACCAGGCGGGCGTGGGTGCTGCCGTCGTTGGCCTTGAGGGTGATCTCGGCATCGCCGTTGCTGGTATGTCTGGTGCCACCGGGGAAGCTGCCGCCGTTCACCACGACGGGTGGGCCGGTGAGGGTGAGGGCGACGAGCTCGATCTGGACGGCGGACGGTCCGTTGTTGAACGAACCGCGGGCGTGGTCGGCGTTGGTGTAGGGATGACCGGCGACGGGGAAGTCAGCGGTCCCGGCTCCGTTGTCTGGCGCGAGGACCGGAGCGGAGGAGGCTGTGGAGACACAGCCCATGGCGAACAAGGTGGCCGAGAGAAAAAAACGGCGCGAATTCATGGTGCTTTTTTGGGGCTATCATGAGGATTAATGATTTCCGTGAATAGCTGTCAATAGGGATCATGAAGGGGCGCAAAATACTGATTGCCAAAGAGGTAGGGAAGATCTGGAGAGGGTAAGGAGTTGGGGTGGAGGGGCGGAATGGGGAATGGGGAATGGGGAATGGGGAATGGGGAATGGGGAGGGCTGATGCCTACGTCTGCC
>JAQCFL010000051.1 GCA_027619375.1 Verrucomicrobiota bacterium
CCCCCCCCGCCACGAAGGCCTCCGCATTCACGGTCTGATGATCATCCGCCGCATACGGAAACGGTACCAGGATCCCCGGCAACCCGATCCGCGCCATCTCCGTCAAACTCGATGCCCCCGAACGACACACCACCAGATCTGCCGCCGCATACGCCGTCGCCATGTCCTCGCAGAACCCCAACACCACGTGCTGCCCCAGACCCGCCGCTTCCGCCCGGACCCGTTCAAAATCCCCGCGTCCCGCCACATGCAACCACTGCACCTCCCCACCTAGCTCCTTGCTCGCCTCCAACACAATCGAGTTCAACCCCTGCGCCCCCTGGCTCCCCCCCACCACCAGCACCACCGGCCGACCCGCCTCCAAACCAAATTTTTTCAACGCCTCATACTTCGGCGGCAGCTCCAACAACTCGCTCCGCACCGGCGTCCCCGTCACCTCCGTCTCCCGCCCCGCGAAATACGACCGCGCCGCCTCCAACCCCAGCAACACCTTCGTGCAAAACCGCCCCGTCAACCGATTCGATTTCCCCGGCAAGGCATTGGAATCATGCACATACGTCGGCAACCCCAGCTTGTGCCCCGCATAGACCGGCGGCAGCGAGGTGAACCCGCCCATCCCGATCACCGCGTCCACCCGCTCCCCCTGCAACATCACCCCACTGTGCCGGATCGTCTTCCACAGCCGCCACAAGAACGGCAGCATCTTCGGCGAAAACGTGGCGGGCTTGGCAATCATCCGCACCACCTTGAAATCCATCCCCCCATACTTCGCCGAGGCCTCCGCATCGACCTTCTTCTCGGAAATCAACAACAGCGCCCGGTGACCACGCCGCTCCAACTCCTCCGCCACGGCGATCCCGGGAAACAAGTGCCCACCGGTTCCCCCGCAAGCAATGACAACGGTCCGTTTCGGTCCCACCTGGTCAGATCTTCAGTGCGAGTTTGCGTTCCTTGATGACTGGCATCTCGGCGCGTTCCGCGAATCGGGCGCGCCGGTGCAGACTGACAAGCAAACCGACTGCGGCAAGCGTAAAGACAAGGTTCGAGCCCCCGTAACTCACAAAGGGCAGGGGAAGTCCCGTATTCGGGAGCACCGCCGTCACCACCCCGATGTTCATGATGGCCGGCACCACGATCATCGCCGTCAATCCCACCCCCAAAAGCTTCCCGAAATGGTCGTTCGCATTCAGGGCGATCGACAGCCCCATGGTCGTGATCAGCACAAAGCAAAAGACCGTCCCCAGCGTCGCAACCAGACCCAGTTCCTCGCCGATCATCGAGAAAATGAAGTCAGTGTGCGCAAAGGGCAGCGCCCCATGCTTCTCCGTCCCGTTCCCCAGGCCCACCCCGGTCATTCCGCCCGAACCAAACGCCAGCATGGCCCGATACTGCTGCAAACCCGCCCCCAGCTTGGTGCCCTCCAGATCGAGGAAGGCCATGATCCGCGCCCACCGGTTCTCGTCCGACATCACCATATAGCTCAGTCCCGAAAACCCTCCCCCCGCCGACATCAACAACCACCACCACCGCGTCCCCGCCACATAGAGCACCGCAAACCCCGCCGCACCCACCGCCGCCGCCGTGCCCATGTCCTTCTCAAAGAAAATCAGCATCGTCGGAACCCCCAACAAAAGCCCCGGCATCACAAAGCCACGCCAAAAACAGGTCGACTCCGCCTGATACTGCGCAAACCACGCTGCCAGGCTGATGATGATCGCCACCTTCGCAATCTCCGACGGCTGAAACTGGCCCAACAACGGCAAATTGATCCAACGCGTCTCCCCGTTCCGCCACACCCCGATCCCCGGCACGTAGCAAAGCACCAGCAACAGGCAGGCCACCAACAGAATCGGAACCCAGAAGCGCCGCAGCACCCGGTAGTCCATCCACGCCATCCCGCCCGCCACCAGCAACCCGACGCCGGTCCAGATGATCTGACGCTTCACCAGCGAATACTCCTCCACTCCGGCCGCCCACATGCTGGTGCTGGTCAACATGACCAACCCCATCGACACCATCGTGGCGACCGCGACACAGAGAATAATTGCGCTACTTCGACCCATTGGTTCGGTGATCTATCTTAGTTGGAAGCAGGAATCTTCAATTCCATCCCGGCCCGCAACTTGTTCGGATCGGCAAGACCATTGAGCTCAAGAAGGGCCTCCTGCTCCACCTTGTAGCGACGCGTGATGCCCCAGATGCTGTCTCCAGACTTCACCTTGTGGCGCAAACCGCTATCGCTCACTCTGGAGGCCGTCGAAACCGGCTCCGCCACGGGAATGGCCGGAGGCGCGATGCGCGGGCTCACCATCACGGCCTCCTGCACCGCCAGCACAGGCACCTCGTCGTCCTCCTCGATGATCATCGCGCGGGCCACCTCCGCCGACCGCGGCGGCAGGGCACCATCCAGCGCCGGCATTTCCAGCACCGGCTCAGGCTCCTCCATCGCCATGCGGGGCCCCTGGCGGGCCGGAACATGCGCTGCGGCAGGCACCGCTGATTCCGTCGGCAAACGCAGAATCCGTCCAGCCCGCAACGCCACGTTGTTGTTCAACTCCTTCAGCGCGAGAATATCCACATCCTTGGTCTGGGCGATCTTCTCATAAGTGTCCCCCGTCGCCACAAAGTAGTAGTCCTCACCCTGCGCCATCTTTGGCTGACGCTCTTCCGATGCCCGTCCGGCCATCGCCGCCGCGCCATCCTGCACCGCGGATTTCATCACCACCGGATCCTCATCGGTCACCTTGTTGTGCACGAAGATCGCCGCGATCGCCGCCACGTGCAGGATGAGAATGACAAAGAGGGCCCGCGCCACCCCGAGATTCGGGACTTCGGAGCCCAGGTCGGCCGCCGAAGCGGAACCGGCCGCAACACGCTGTTTCCGCCGTGCTCCGGTTTTGCTGTGCAGGATCATCAGTCCGCCGTTGGCCGCGGCCCGCCGTTTTTTCTGTAGGATTCGGTCTTTCATCGGGTGTCGAGTTTGTTGGTTGTGATTGGTTTATTTGAGAGCATTGACGGCCGCGCGGAACACATCGCCCCGCGCCTCGTATCCGGAAAACATGTCAAAGGAGGAGGTCCCCGGCGAAAAAAGCACCGTCCCTCCCCGCACCGCGAGCCCCTGCGCCGCGCCCACCGCGTCCGCCAGCGTCTCCGCCTTGTGCACCTCCACCTCCTCGGCAAACAACGCCGCCAGCGATTCGCGAATCTCCCCGATCAAAACCACCGCGCTGACGTGTCTTTTCAACAGCGGCAGCACCCCGCCGTAGTCGAGCCCCTTGTCCTTGCCTCCAGCGATCAACACGGCCGGACGATCGAGCGAACGCAGCGCCGATTCCATGGCGTGCAGGTTCGTCGCTTTTGAATCATTGATATACTCCACCCCGTCGAGGGTGCGCACCAGTTCGCAGCGATGCAGCGGCGGGGCATAGTCGGCCACGGCCTCCGCCACCACCTCCGCCGAAATCCCCAAGGCCCGGGCCGTGGCCAGCGCAGCCATCGCATTCTCGGCATTGTGCAGACCGCGGAGCATCGTCGCCCCCAACTCCAGCACCGCAGCGCCTTCCAGCATGATCGTCGAACCCCGCAAAGAATAGTCCCCACCCTCCTCGGTCGCCGAAAAGGTCCGGCACTGCCCCTTGATCCCCGGCAGATCTTCTCCCAAGCGCACCACCGCGACATCCTCCGGACGCTGGTTCTCAAAAATCCGCAGCTTCGCCGCCCGGTAGTCCTCCACCGAGGTGTAGCGATCCATGTGATCCGGCGAAAAATTCAGCCACACCGCCACGTCCGGACGAAAATCGCGGATCGTCTCCAGTTGAAACGACGACAACTCCACCGCCACCGTCTCCGGCACGTCCTCCCCCAGCACCGCATTCGCAAAGGGCCGCCCGTAGTTGCCGCAGGCCTCACAGGTCCGACCAGCCGCCTTCATGATCCGCTCCACCAATTCCGTGGTGGTGGTCTTCCCATTGGTGCCCGTGATCCCCACCACCGTCCCGGTATAGACCCGCGCCGCCAACTCGATCTCCCCGATGAACTCCCCCGCCCCCGTCGCAAAGGCCGAGGCAAACTCCCCGTCCGTGGTGATCCCCGGGCTGATCACCACCAGATCCGCACGACAGGCCTTCCCGGTCTCCACCGTGGCTCCGGGATGCCGCGTCACTCCCTCCGGCATCCCCTCGAACGCCTTCTCCCCCGCCGTGTCATAGACCGTCACCGTCCCTCCCAGATGCAGCGCCAAACGCGCCGCGGCCCGGCCACTCCGGCCGGCCCCCAACACTGCAACACTCTGTCCGGCAAGGTTCATTAGAGAATCTTCACAAGCGCCAGACCACCCAGCGCAAACACCACGGAAAGGATCCAAAATCGAATGATGACCTGGCTCTCATGCCAGCCGCGCAACTCAAAGTGATGGTGAATCGGCGACATCGCGAAGATCCGCTTGCCGCGCAGCTTGAAGCTCGCCACCTGCAGGATCACCGACATCGCCTCCATCACGAACACCCCGCCGATCAACACCAACAGCAGTTCCTGTTTCGTGCAGATCGCCGCCGTCCCCAGCGCTCCCCCAATGGCCAGCGATCCCGTATCACCCATGAAAACTTTCGCCGGATGGCAGTTGAACCAAAGGAACCCCATCCCCGCCCCCACCAGCGCCATCAGCAGGACGCTCAACTCGCCCAGCAAGGGATTGAAGGGAATGTTCAAATACTCCAACCCCAGCGTCGCACTTCCCGCCAGATAGGCCAACACCCCATAGGCCAGCGCCACGGTGATCGTGCAACCGGTCGCCAGTCCATCGAGGCCGTCGGTCAGGTTCACCGCATTCGAACATCCCACCGTGATCAGAATGAAAAACGGTATGGCCAACAATCCGAGGGCCGGAATGATCGGCGACTTGAACAGCGGAAAACCCACCGAGGACACATCGATGCCACCATATTCCTTCATCTTGTAGCCCATCGCCGCCGCTTCCTCGCCCACCGCACCAATCCCGGAGACCTCTTTCTTGAAGTAGAGGAAACACGCCGCGATCAGACCGATCAGGCACTGCCAGAACAACTTCTGCCGCGCACTCACCCCCGCCGAATCCTTCTTCACCACCTTCGTGTAGTCATCCACAAAACCCAGCAGCCCCAGCGCCAGCATCACGCAGGTCGTCACCGCCACGAAGGGGTTGAACGGCCGGCCACAAATGAGCACCGCCAACAACACCGTCCCCAGAATCAGCACCCCGCCCATCGTCGGCGTCCCCGCCTTCCCGCCATGCAACTCGGCCAGCTTGTGCACTTCATCCGCCGTCCGGATCGGCTGACCGACCTTCATGGAAATCAGCTTCCGGATCACCCGCGGCCCCAGCACCAGACTCAGTGAAAAGGACAGGATCGTCGCCACCGCCGCCCGAAAGGTGATGTAGTAAAAGAGGTTCAGGAACTTGAACGTCACCGCCCAGTCCTCCCCCGCCCGGAAGGCCTCATCCCATTGTTGGTAAATCCAGTAAAGCATCAGTTCTTCGCAAAAATTTCATTCATGACGGTCTCCACCGCCGCCATCCGACTGCCCTTGAAGAGCACAAAATCCCCGGCATGCAGTTCCTTCCGCAACCAGGCCGCCGCCTCCTTGTAATCATCAAAGTGCGTCACCGCCTCCGCATTCACCTCCCGCCCCCCCTCCGCAATCAGTGCGGCCTCCGCACCCACCGACACCAACCGCACCCCATGCCCGACCGCGTACCGCCCCACTTCCTTGTGCATCGCCTCCGCGAAATGACCCAACTCGGCCATCATCCCCAAGACCACCGTCTTGGAATTGCCATTCGTGGTGACCTGCTCCGCCAAGACGTCGATCGCCGCCTTCACCGAGTCGGGATTCGCGTTGTAGGTGTCGTCAAAAACCGTGATCCCATCCGCTTCAAAGCGCTTCAATCGTCCCCCGGTGATCTCCGCCGTCTGCAAACCGGCCGCGATCTCCTCCAAGCGCAATCTGAGGGCCATGCCCGCCCCCGCCGCCAGCAGCGCGTTGTTCACCATGTGCCGACCCGCCACGTTGATCGTCACCGGCGTCTGCCCCTGCCCTTCCAGCACCAGGTTGAAGTGCGCCCCGTTCTCGTCAAAGCTCAGCCCCTCAGCCCGCACCAGTCCGCGTCCGTTGCCCACCGTCACCGTCCGGGCCAGGGTCCGTTCCTGGAAATAGGAGGCGTAGTCACAACCGGCCGTCACCAGCAGCGTCCCCACCTCCGGCAGGGAACGCGCCAGGGCCCCCTTCTCCTCAGCAATGCCGTCCCGCGACCCCATGAACTCAATGTGCGCCGTCCCGATGTTGGTGATCAGCCCAACGTGCGGCCGCGCGATCTCACAAAGCGGCGCAATCTCCCCGGGATGGTTCATGCCCATCTCCACCACGATCACCTCCGCCTCCTCCTCCGTGCTCAAAATGGTCAGCGGCACCCCGATGTGATTGTTCAGGTTGCCCTTCGTCGCGTTCACCACAAAACGCTGCCCCAACACCGACGCCGTAAAATCCTTCGTGGTGGTCTTCCCATTCGATCCCGTGATGGCCACCACCACGATCCCCAACTCGTCCCGATACCAACGCGCCAACCGCTGCAGGCCCCGCAGGGTGCTCCCCACCTCGATCACCGCCGTCTCGCCACCCTCAAATCCTTCCGGCACCCGACTCACCATCACCCCCGCCGCTCCTGCCTCCACCGCCTTCGCCAGAAAATCATGCGCGTCAAAGCGCTCCCCCTCCAATGCAATGAACAACGACCCCGCCGGCAGGTGCCGCGTGTCGGTCGAGACACCCGCCTCCACCATCCGCCCCCCATCGCCACTCATCAGGGTTCCCCCCGTGGCGTCGCAAATGGTCTGGATGCTGCAGGCGATCATTCCTCGGTCTGCATGTTCAGGTTCTGCCGCTCCGCCAGCGCCGCACGGGCCACCTTGCGGTCATCAAAAGAAATCCGGCGATCCGCGAACTGCTGGTAGTCCTCGTGACCCTTGCCCGCGATGATCACCACGTCCCCCTTCCATCCGTCCACCACCGCATGACGAATCGCCTCGGCCCGGTCCACCACCGCCTCGTGCGCCTTGCCCACCATCCCCCGCTGCGCATCACGGATGATCGCTTCCGGATCCTCCGAACGGGGATTGTCCGAGGTCACAATGCACCAGTCGCTCAGACTCGACGCCGCCTTCGCCATCAGCGGACGCTTCGCGCGATCACGATCCCCGCCACAGCCAAAGACCGTCACCAACCGCCGCGGACTCAACTCGCGGACGGTCGCGCATACATTCTCCAGGGCGTCCGGCGTGTGCGCATAGTCCACATAGACCGACACCCCGTCCACGCTGCCCACAAATTCCAATCGTCCCGGCACCTGCGGCACGTCCGCCAGCGCCGCCACCGCCTCGCGCAACGGAATACGCACCGCCGCCGCCGCCGCCAGCGCCGCCAGGGAATTGTAAACGTTGAACCGGCCGATCAGCGGCAGACGAACCAGATACGTCTTGCCGTTCGCGGAGAGCGGATACTCCATGCCCCGCTTCGTCTGCTTCACATTCCCGGCCCGAAAATCACAGTCCACCCCAAATCCATAGGTGATCACCCGCAGGCGATCCTTGAACTGCCGCGCCAACAACTGTCCGTGCGCATCGTCGAGATTGATCACCGCAGTCGGCGTCTTCCCCCGCGGACGGGAGGCCATCTGCTCGAAGAGCCCCCGCTTCGATTCAAAATACCGCTCCATCGTCCCGTGGTAGTCCAGATGGTCCTGGGTCAGGTTCGTGAAGACCGCCGTGTCAAAGGCCACCGAGGCCACCCGCCCCTGGTCGATCGCATGGGAGGACACCTCCATCGCCACTCCTTGACAGCCATTGCCGCGCATCTCCCCCAGCAAGGTCTGCAACTCCAACACCCCCGGCGTGGTGTGCGTCGCGGGCCGATGCTTGTTGCCGTCGTGAAAGTGGATGGTCCCCAGCAAGCCCACCCGCTGCAGGACCCGTTGCATGATCGCGTGCAGCAGAAAGGCGGTGGTCGTCTTCCCATTTGTCCCCGTCACTCCCACCACCCGGAGATCCAGCGAGGGCATTCCACACCAGGCATCCGCCAAGAGGGCCAGCGCATCCCGCGTGGAGCGCACCATCACCCAGGTCACCCCCGGTCGCAGATCCTCCGGCACCGGCCTCTCCGCCACCACTGCCACCGCCCCGGCATCCAGGGCCTTGTCGATGTATTCGTGGCCGTCCACCTCATCGCCCCGCACCGCCACAAAGACAAACCCCTCCCCCACCGCCCGACTATCGTCGGCCAGTCCGTGCACCTCCCTCTCCGCCGAACCGACCACGGCGGTCTGCGGGAGTGAATCAATGAGTTCGTGCAAGGTCATGGTCTAGTCTTTCTTCGCTACGGCCAATACTTCCTCTTCCACCTCGATCGGCTCGGTCGGCACCAGATTCATATACGCCGCAGCACGTTCCCCGATCTTCGCAAAAGTCGGTGCGGCAATCGTGCCACCGTATCGATTCACCTCCGTGGTCAACGGATCGTCGATCACCACCACACAGACAAACGCCGGGTCATCCGCCGGCAAAGCCCCTACGAACGACACCACATAGTGCCCGTCCATGTAGCGACCATTCGGCCCGATCTTGATCGCCGTCCCCGTCTTGCCCAGACTCTTGAACCCCGGAACTTCGGCCCGTGAGGCGGTGCCCTTCAGACTCACCACCTTCGTCAGGGCATTCCGCATCTGCAACGAAGTCCGCTCCTTCATGACCTGCCGCACCACTCTCGGCTCGAATTTCTCCACCACCATCCCGTTGTTCGCGACAACCTCCTTGATGATCCGCGGCTGCATCAGGTTCCCACCGTTGGCGATCGCCCCATAGGCCATGGCCACCTGCAAGGGTGTCACGCTCACCCCGTAGCCGTAGGCCATCCGGGAATAGTTCGTCGGGTTGGTCGGGTCCGCCACCAGACCCCTCTGCTCGCCGCTCATCTCGATCCCCGTCCGCTGCGCAAAACCGTAGGCGTTCAGGTAACTCATGTAGTTCTCCTGCCCGATCTGCTTCGCAAACTTGTAAGTCCCGATGTTGCTCGACTTCATCAGCACCTCATCGAGGCTCAGGTAACCGTAGGGATTGTGATCGGGTATCCGGACCCGCCCCTCCACCAGCATCCCGTGGTGACAGAAGACCTGCGTGCCGGGAGTCGCGAAGCCCATGTCGAGCGCCGCGCCCGTCGCCACCACCTTCAGGGTGGAACCCGGCTCGTAGATCGCCTGGATCGCGTAGTTGAAACTCGCCTCGGCAACATGTTCCCGGACATTCAGGTCAAAGTGCGGACGACTGGCCATCGCCAGGATCTCCCCCGTCTTCGGGTCCAGCAGGATCACCGTCCCCTGCTCCGAAAGATACTCGGCAAGCGCCGCATCCAATTCCTCTTCCACGATCGCCTGCAGGCCGAGATCAATCGTCAACTTCACATGCAGCCCCCCCCGCGGCGGCAACAACTCGCCCTCGTTCGGCGCGAGGAGCCGCCCCTGCACGCTGGCCTTGATTTTCCGCCACCCATCCTTGCCGGCCAAATATTTCTCCATCGTCCGCTCGATCCCGCACTGCCCGACTCCCTCGTGATCGGTGTAGCCCAGCACGTGCACCGCCAACCCCGGGTTCGAATACCAGCGCCGCAGCTTCTTCTTGAAAAAGAGCCCCTGGATCTCGTTCTCCTGCACCAACTCCTCCAGCGGATCAGCCACATCCTCGTGCAGGTCCTTGGTCAAGACCATCTCCCCCTTCGTCTTGCTCGAAAGCTCGGCCAGCAACTCGTCCTCCCGCCGCCCCAGCGGCCGGGCCAGAATGCGCGCAATGTGCTCGCGGTGCATCCGCACGATGTCGTCCCCACCCAATTCAGAGGACTGTAACATCTTCATCCGCTCCACATTCACCATCCGCCGACGATCCTCCGGCGTCGCCGCATCCCACTCCGCACCGTGCGCGACCCGGGCATGCGCCGCCCCCCACGCCGCCACCTTCGGGTCCGCCAGATGCTGCATGTCAGCCACCACCGCCGTCACCGGAAAGTTTCGCGCCATGATCTCCTCGTTACGATCCACAATGATCCCCCGCGGCGCCTCAATGGGAATCGTCCGCGACGAAAGGCTGGCCGCCCTCGCCACCGCATCCCCACGGTCCAGCCACTGCAAATGCACAAGCCGCGCCGAGAGGACGCTGAAACCGGCCACAAGGGCCAGACAGACAATCAGGGCGCGGCTTTGGAGAGATTGACTCACTTCATTCAGGGACCTCGATGGGCCAGATCCGGCTCGGGGTTGCGGTTGGGGGCTTGCTGAGCGATCTCCACGATCGCATGAGAAGGAATCGGAACGAGCGACGACTGCGTCAGGCGCGCCCGCAGAAGGGGTCGGATCAGTTGCTCGTCGAGACGCATCTGCAGGGTCAGGATGTCCATCTCCAGTTGACCGATCCGCTTCTCGGTCTTCTCGGTCTTGCGGCCTACTTGCACCTGCAGGTTCTTCACGTAGGCGTGAAACACTCCGGCGGTCGCCAGGACGACCGCTACAAAGACAAGGAACACCACGCTCCCGAAGCTCAAATTTCTGGCACTGCGTCTCCTGTTCATCATTCGCTAGTTTCGATTCGTTCTGCGGCCCTGAGTTTCGCACTCCGGGCCCGGGGATTGTCGCCCAACTCCGCCACTGCGGCCTCCACTGGACGCTTGGTGAGAATCCGGAAGGCCCGCTCGGGATTCGGCCGCGCCTCCGGCCACTCCGGTCGGTCGATCTCCTTCCGACTCGTCCGCTGCAAAAATCGCTTCACCAGCCGGTCTTCCAAACTGTGAAAGGATATCACCACCAGGCGCCCTCCCGGCTTCAGGACCGACGCCACCGACTCCAAGGCCGTCTCGATCGACTCCAACTCCCGGTTCACCCGCATCCGCAGCGCTTGAAAGGTCCGCGTGGCCGGATGGGTCCGCCCCGACTGCCGCACCACCGAGGACACGCAATCCGCCAACTCCAGCGTCCGCTCAAACGGCTTCTTGTCCCGGCGACTCACAATAGCCCGCGCCACCGCCCGGGACTTCTTCTCCTCCCCCAGCGCATAGATCAAATTCGCCAACTCCTTCTCCTCCCAGGTGTTCACGATGTCCGCCGCAGTGAGGGCTTCGCCGGGGTCCATCCGCATGTCGAGCGGACCATCGGACCGCAGCGAAAACCCTCGCTCGGCACTGTCCAGTTGATGGGAAGACACACCCAGATCCATCAACACACCATCCACTCCTTCCGGAGCCAGTTCGTTCGCCACCTCCCCCAGGTCTGCAAAATTCGCACGACGCGATACGAAGGCCTCGCCATGACCGCGCAACCTCTGTGCGGCATTGGCGAGGGCCTCCGGATCACGATCGATGCCTATCACCCGGGCGCCCCTTCCCAAGACCGCCTCGGCATGACCGGCACCACCCAACGTCGCATCTAAAATCGTCTTTCCCGCCGCAGGGGCCAAATAGTGCAGCGTCTCCTGAAAGAGCACCGGCACATGATGAAATCCACCACCCTCTCCAGACCGCGAGACTCCCTCCACAAAGAGTGGGTGCCCCAACCCCGGCACCGCCAACAGCATCGAAGATCTGTCAGCAAAGCACCATACGATAGGCGATACCGGGGTTGGAGAGGGCAACAACATCGTTGTTCAGCAGTCAGTCAGTGTGTTTTCAGGTAAATCCATTTAGGAGAAGTCCACCGTGTCGTAGAGCTCGGTCAGCATCCGTGCCTCAGCTTCGTTCATCGCCGCGTGATCCCGGGGGCTCACGATGTCAAAATTCGTTCCGCGCCCGTACAGGTGCGCCGCTCCCCCACCCGCCAATCCATTCTCCTCTGCCACCTTCTTCGGAATGGAGAGCTTCCCCTGCTCGTTGATCGTCACCGGCGCGTTCAGCGAATACAGCAACCCCTTCTTCTGCCCCTTCTGCCCCGCCTGCAGACTCGGATCGTTGTCAATCGACCGGATCATCGCCTCAAAGGCCTCGTCACTCAGCGCCTTCAACACCGGCACCCCGTAGGTCTGCCAGCGCAACAGCCTCAACGTCAACGCCTCACCACGGCTCGGACGCCACTCCGCAGGCACCGAAACGCGAAATTTCGCGTCCAATTTGAAGTCGTAGACTCCTTCAAAGCTGTGATTTGGTACACCCACGGGCTAGTTATCTTCGATTAAGTGCACTTTGGTACACTTTTTGACACCGTTTGGTCAAATTAAAAACTTACTAACCCAAAATAAATCCGCAGGCCCCTCGCTCGCCTGATTTTTTAGAAAAACTATTTAAGTCTTCTTGAATATCAAGAAAATCTACTAATTCCAACCCAAAACGGCTCCATCATGGTCAAATCACCCAAATTAATGCCCTTTCCGCCCCACTGCCATCCCCGATTCACTTCACCTCCATCCTCAACCTCGCTCCCGGTGTCCCCGTCTTCTCCGGATCCGGCCACCAGAAGAGCGAAAACCCATGATAGGCATCCTTGCTCTGCTCCACCTCGATCCGCCCCGCCGTCTCATCCACCGTGCTGAGCAACAGCTCCCGCCCCGCGATGGCGTCCGCCTCAAAGGAAATGTGCTTCGCCCCGTCCGCAAAGTAGTCCGGTCCGTCCAGCTTCGGCTTCTTGTGGAGATCCGCCTTCACCTTCTCGTCCTTCAGGGTCTCCCCCGCCACCTCCGCATCGACCTTCCTCTTCAGATCCCGCGCGGAGAGGCCGTCCTCCTTGATCCCCCGGTAAAGGTCCGGCACCACCACCCGCACCCCGCAGCGGATCTTGTTCTCCGTGGTCTTCTCCACGATCTTCGCCCCGATGATCACCTCCCCCTTCTCAAATTCATGCGTGATTTCCACCTTCGTGTCCCCCGTGTAGGTCACTCGATAGGTGATCTTCTCCGGCTCATCACTCGGCTTGTCCCTGGTCTCAAAGCCGTCTTCCCGAATCTGTCGCGAGATCCATTTGCCGTTGATCTCCTCCTCCAGGATGTAGGTCACCGGAAATGCCGCGAACACCGAGATCCGTGTCCTGCCCTTCTTGAAATGAATCTCCGACTTTCCGTCCCCACCCACCGCGAAATCAAAGCCCCGCCCCTCGTGCCCCGCAAAGCAGCCCAACCACGGCTTGTCCTGTAAGACGGACAATTTCTCCGCAAAGCCGCTTCCCGCCAAGACCATCCCAACCAGCAATACTTGCAGCGTTCGCATCCCCGACCCCTAACACCCCCCGGGCTTTTCTCCAACCCGTTTTTCCCTCAAACTCCCCCCGTCATGACCGCCGACGAACTCGCCACCTCCGCCCGACACGATTCCACACCGCCCAGCGACCTCAGCTCCGCCGCCCAGGCCCTCTGGCTCGCCAAAGCCGGTCGCTGGGACGAGTCCCACGATCTCTGCCAGGACGTCCCGGACCCCGCCGGAGCGTGGATTCACGCCTATCTGCACCGGGAGGAAGGCGATCTGGGAAATGCCGCCTACTGGTATTCACGGGCCGGCCGCAGCGCACCTCCTTCCACCACCACCCTGGCCCTCGAATGGCACGAAATCGCGGAAGCCCTTCTTTAGCACCAGCTCACCCACGCCCGACCGGTCCAATCGCTTGCCGCCCCCCACTGATCCTGTTATGCACCCGGCCCCCGGCAGGCGGCCCCGCTCCTGATCATTCAAACCCACTCATGAAACTTTCCATCATCGGCACCGGCTACGTGGGCCTGACCACCGGCGCCTGCTTCGCGGAGGTCGGCCACGAGGTCACCTGCGTCGACAACAACGTGGAGAAGGTGCAGATGCTCCTCGACGGCAAGGTGCCCATCTACGAACCCGGCCTCGCCGAACTGGTCGCCAAGAACGTCACCGCCGGACGCCTCAAGTTCACCACCTCCACCGCCGAGGGCGTCCGCGACGGCGACGTCATCTTCATCGCCGTCCCCACCCCTCCCCAGGAGGACGGCTCGGTGGACCTCAGCTTCATCGAAAAGGTGGCCCGCGAAATCGCCGAGTCCCTCAAACCGGAATACGGCTACCGCGTCATCGTCGACAAGTCCACCGTCCCCGTGAAGACCGGCCAAAAGGTCGGGGACACCGTCCGCCGCTACGCCCCGGCCGGCGTGGAGTTCGGCGTCGCCTCCAACCCGGAGTTCCTCCGCGAAGGCTGCGCCGTGGAGGACCTCCTCAAACCCGACCGCATCGTCTTCGGCTCCAATGACGAACGCGCCCTCGCCCTGATGCGCCGCCTCTACGATCCCTTCAACGCCCCCATCCTCGTCACCGACATCGAGTCCGCCGAACTCATCAAGCACGCCGCCAACTCCTTCCTCGCCCTCAAGATCTCCTACATCAACGCCGTGGCCCGCATCTGCGAAAAATCCGGCGGCGACATCGAGAAGGTCGCCGAGGGCATCGGCATGGACAAACGCATCGGCCGCTCCTTCCTCAACGCCGGCCTCGGCTACGGCGGCTCCTGCTTCCCGAAGGACGTCAAGGCCTTCATCGCCATCTCCGAATCCCTCGGCTATCCCTTCGACCTCCTCAAACAGGTCGAACACATAAACGCCTCCCAACTCGATCTCTTCCTCGACAAGGTCCGCGAGAAACTCTGGGTCCTCCGCGAAAAGAAAATCGCCCTCTGGGGACTCACCTTCAAACAGAACACCGACGACGTCCGCGAGTCGGTCGCCATCAAACTCGCCCAACGCATGATCGCCGAAGGCGCCGACGTGACCGCCTGGGACCCCCAGGGCGTCACAACCGCCAGGCGCTTCGGCAACCTCGGCGACTCCCTCACCTACGGCGAGGACATGTATGCCTGCCTCGACGGCGCCGACGCCCTCATCATCGCCACCGAGTGGCCCGAGTTCGCCAACGCCGACCTCAACGAACTCAAGTCCCGCATGCGCAGCCCCCTCATCTTCGACGGCCGCAATCTCCTCGATCCCCAAACCGTGGCCGCCCAGGGCATCGAATACTACTCCGTGGGCCGCGCCGCCCACCTCCCCGAGCCTGCCTCCGTCGGGTCCTGAACCCCGACCAACCAATCATCGTGCCAGAACAACGCAAAAACGTCCGCCGCGCCGCCGTCTCCGCCCTCCGCGCCTGGGCCAAGGGCCACGACTACGCCGAAACGCTCGTCGAACGCCACGCCAATCGGAACAACCTCTCCGCCTCCGACCGCGCCCTCCTCAACTCCATCCTCCTCGCCGTCCTCCGACACCGCCGCTTGCTCGACCACTGGATCGGTCTCCTCCGCAAAGGCAAACTCGATCACGAAACCCGCGACATCCTCCGCGTCGGCATCTGCCAGTTGCTCATCCTCGGCATCGCCGATCACGCCGCGGTCAACGAAACCGTGGAATGCGCCCGGGCACCCGTGCGCGGCCTCATCAATGCCGTCCTGCGCCGCTCCATCGCGGCCCGCAAACGCTTCGCCACGGACCTCGAGGAACTCTCTCCCGCCCTCCGCCATTCCCATCCCGATTGGCTCTACAAACGCTGGCGCAAGGAATTCGGCGTGGACGCCGCAGACACCCTCATGGCCTGGGACAACCAACCCGCCCCCACCTTCCTCCGCGTCAATCCCCTCAAACCCACCGACCTCGAAATCCCCGGCACGCCCGTCGGGAACTACCCCGGCTTCCACGAAATCGAAGGCGGCATCCCGCAGGCCCTCCTCGCCGGCGGCCACGTGTACATCCAGGACCCCGCCACCACCCACGCCGTCTCCCTCCTCGCCCCCCGCCCCGGCGAAACAGTCCTCGACGCCTGCGCCGCCCCCGGTGGCAAGGCCGCCCTCATCGCCACGGCCATGGAGAACAACGGACACCTCCTCTGTACCGACCGCAACGAGAAACGCCTCCCCCGCCTCGGCGAGAACCTCGCCAACCTCGGCATCCGCATCAGCGCCACCGCCGCCTTCGACTGGACCCAACCCGCCCCCGCCGAATGGCAGCGACGCTTCGACGCCATCCTTCTCGACGTCCCCTGCTCCAACACCGGTGTGCTCCGACGCCGCGTCGATGCCCGTTGGCGACTCACCCCCGAGCAGATCAACGAACTCACCCAAACCCAGCACCGCATCCTCCAAAACGCCCTCCCCTGCCTCGCCGCGGGAGGTCGCATCGTTTACTCCACCTGTTCCCTCGAAACCGCCGAGAACGAGCAACAGGTCCAAAATTTCCTCCGCGAAAAGCACGCCTTCGAACTCCGCGCCTCCCACCAGTCCCTCCCCTTCCGCGACAACACCGACGGCGCCTACGCCGCCCTCATCCAAGTCCGGCCATAGCCGCCACCGACCCCGGCCATTTGCCCAGTGGCGTGACCGTCCCGGTCGCCAGCCTCTCCGCTTCCCCACCCGTGGCCGCGGTTTCCAACCAACAGTGTTCGGCATGGATCGTGCCTCAACAGTCTGACGGGTTGCTCTGGATACAGGAGTGAAATTCCACGGGCCAATTTCCAAATAAATTCCAACCAACAGGTTCCAAGGCGGAAAACGAATCGAAGGAGAGGCATCAACTCGGCCTCTCGTGCTTGTCATTCGCGATTCCGGATGTGGCAACGAGCTTCAGGCAGTTGAGAATTGGTCTTGGATTTGAACTTTATGTGGAAATTGTC
>JAQCFL010000001.1 GCA_027619375.1 Verrucomicrobiota bacterium
CTTCGCGTCACGGTTTGTTTGGTGGTGGTCACGCGGAACATCGCCGACTTCTCGAGTTCGGGCGTCAAGACGCTCAACCCGTTTGGAGATCGTTGAGACGAGGCGGCTGCGGCCGCTGCGGTTTGCGCTCCCTGTGAAGAGGAAAACCTGATTTCCTTCGGGCGTGGAGTTCACGGAGATAGACCGGGATGATTTTCGGGCCTTGCTGGAGGAGATCGGGCAGACGCACATGCCCTTCGGGATGTTCGGGCCGAAGGACTATCCGCCGGCGGGGGTGCCGATCATCGACCTGCCGCCGGAGTATCTGGCGTGGTTCAAGGAGCGGGGATTTCCGAAGGGGCGGCTGGGGGAGTTGATGGAGATCGTCTTCGAGGTGAAGCAGACCGGGTCGGACGGGGTGTTCGCGCCGATTCGGCAGGCCAAGGGCGGGCGATTCTCCCTGCGGAAGAAAAGAAAAAGAATTGTCACATTTGAGGACGATTCGGACGAATAGGGGCTAAGATAGGACGCTTGGCGGTGTCTTAGCCAACGAGGCGTGTTGACCGGAAGGGAAATGCCGCTTAAATGCTAATTTTACAGCACGATGAACATGATGAATTGGATCCTTGGAATGGTATTGGCGGGAGTGGTGCTGGCGGAGGGGGCGGTGGAGAATCCGAAGGGGCAGCGGGAGAAGGCGCAGGCCATGCAGAAGGCGGGGAATTGGAAGGACGCGTTGGAGGTTTATCGAGGGCTGTTGACGGGGGTGAATGACGGGAAGAGCGGGCAGGATCTGGCGAAGGCGGTGGTTTCGTTGAATCAACTGGGGCAGGTGCCGGAACTGGATGAACTGGTGGAGGGGGCGGTCGCCGGGCATCCGGAGAACTGGCGGGTGCTGGAGCAGGCCGCGAACAGCTATCAGGGGGGGCCGCATTGGGGGCAGATCCTGGACGGGAAATTCCAACGAGGGGACAATCAGGGCGGGGGGACGTGGACGCAATCGGGCGATCGTGACCGGGTGCGGGCGATGCAGTTGTATTTGCTCGCCCTGGAGAAAGGTGGGGACGGGATGAAGGACGGGGAACGGGCCGAGGTGATGGAGCGGCTGGTGTCGGCGCTGACGATGGGGCGCATGAATGCGCACACCGTCTGGGCGCTGGCGGTTTTGACGCCGCTGGATGAGTTGCCGGACTATGATGATGGGCGGGGACTTTCGAGTGGCTATGGCGCGCCGGTGGACGAGGCGGGGGATCCGCTGTATTTGTCGGTGCCGAAGAGTTGGGAGGCGGCGGGGAGTGACGGGGAGCGGTGGAGGTGGTTGCGGGAGGAGATGCGGCGGCTGGATCCGGGGCGGGCGGCGGGATTGGATTTCGAGTGGGCGAATTTTTTGCGTCAGCACTATGGGGTGACGACGCTCTCGGGCTTCGGTTGGTGGGGGCAGGCGCAGGGGCCGGACGAGTCGAAGGGGATCCTGGAGGCGCACACCCTGAAGGAGACCGAATCGCTGGCGAAATTGGCGGGCGGAGTGCGGCGTTTCGAATTGCGGGAGGACTATCAGTTTATTCCGTTGCTGCGGCGATTGTATGAGGCCGAGGGGGGCAATGCGAGCGCGGGGGACACGCTGGTGCAGGTGTTTCTGGATCGGCGGCAGTATGTGCAGGCGGCGAAGGAATTGCAGGCGGTGATTGCGGAGCACGGGACGGGGCATGAGAAGGCGCGGACGAAGCTGATGGGGCAGATCGTGGGCGATTGGGGACGTTTCGAGCAGATTCCGATGTTCGGGGCGGGCGACAAGCCCACGGTACCCTTCGTGTATCGGAATGCGGAGTCGGCGTCCTGTGAGTTGCACAAGATCAAGCTGGATCTGCTGGTGGCAAACATTTTCAGCCACATTGAGAGAAATCCGACCACCTTGAACTGGGATGAGACGACGGTCGGATCGGTGGGGCAGAGCCTGGTGGGCAAGGGGGAGAAGAAGTATCTGGGAGAGCGGGTCGCGCAATGGGAGGAGAAGCTGGATCCGCGGAAGGGGCATTGGGACACGCGGAGTGAGATCGAGGTGCCGACGGCGGAGGCGGGAGCCTATTTGCTGAAGGCGAAGGCGGGAGACGGCAACGTGTCGTGGATTGTGGTGTGGATTTCGGACTCCGTGCTGCTGCGGCATCAGACCAAGGAGGACATCATCTACTACTTCGGGGATTCGAAGGCAGGCAGTCCCCTGGAGGGGGAGATCGAATTTTTCGGTTACAAGATTCAGAACCGCGAAGGGGCGAAGCGGGTGCTGAAGAAATTTGACGTGTTGACGAAGAAATTTTCGAAGAAGATGGGCGAGGACGGGGTGCTGCGCCTGCCGCGGGACACCTTTGACAATGAGTATCGCTGGATGGCGGTGGCGCGGGGGGCTGGAGATCGGATGGCGCTAATGGGGTTCGACTACCAGCGTTGGCACGACTACCACTGGCAGGATTTTCGCACGGAGCGTTCCTACGGGATCACGGACCGGCCGGTGTATCGGCCTGGGCAGACGGTGAAGATCAAGTTTTGGAGTCGTGCGGCGCGGTATGACCTGGGGGAGGAGTCGATGTTTGCGAACCGCGAATGTGCGGTGGAGATTCACGAGGCGGGGGGCTCGAAGGTGCACGAGGCGAAGGGGCTGCGGACCGACGAATTTGGCGGCGTGGAATTGGAGTTTTCCCTGCCGGAGGAGGCGCGGTTGGGGCAGTACTCGGTGCAGATCACGGGCGAGGTGCCGGGTGGCAACATCATGTTTCGGGTCGAGGAATACAAGAAGCCGGAATATGAGGTGAGCGTGGAGGGGCCGAAGGCACCCGTCTCGCTGGGTGAGGAGATCGAGGCGACGGTGAAGGCGACCTACTATCATGGGGCACCGGTGACGGAGGCCAAGGTGAAGGTGAAGGTGCAGCGGTTCAGTCACACGGAGCGGTGGTTTCCCTCGGGGCGCTGGGATTGGTTGTATGGGAAGGGGTATTGGTGGTTCGGGCAGAACTATGACTGGTATCCGGGCTGGCGCGGCTGGGGTTGCATCCCGCCGACGCCGCCCTGGTGGGGTGGATCACGTTGGACGCCGCCCGAACTGGTCTTGGAGCGGGAGTATGAGATCGGGACAGACGGCACGGTGAAGGTGAAGATCGACACCTCCATTGCGAAGCTGGTGCACGGCGACATGGATCATCGGTATGAGATCACGGCGGAGGTGGTGGATGCCTCGCGGCGGACGATCGTGGGCAGCGGCAAAGTCCTCGCGGCACGGAAGCCGTATGCGGTGACGGCGTGGCTGGATCGCGGCTATGCGCGGCCGGGTGAGCCGGTGACCTTGACCTGGGCGGCCAAGACGCTGGACGGCAAGGCGGTGAAGGCCGCGGGGAAGGCGACGCTTTATCGGGTGACGCTGGACGGGGAGGGGAAGGTTTCCGAGGAGGAGGTCAGGCAGTGGGATCAGGAAGCGGATGAGAGTGGGGAGGGCAGCCTGGTCTTCGAGGCTCCGGTGCAGGGGCAGTATCGCTTCGCGGTGGAGATGACCGATGAGAAGGGGAACAAAGAGGAGGGAGCGATCGTGTTTGTGGTGCGGGGCGAGCAGAATGACGGGCAGGGCTTGCGTTTCAACGACCTGGAGTTGGTGCTCGACAAGAAGCATTACGCCCCGGGGGAGACGGCGAGGATTTTGGTGAATGCCAATGAGTCAGGCGCGACGGTGCTGCTGTTTCTGCGCGGGTCGGGGAACGTGGCGGAACAGTTGGAGTTGCTGAAGATCGAGGGAAAATCGCGGGAGTATGCCCTGAAGCTGGAGCAGCGGGACATGCCGAACACCTTTGTGGAGGCGGTGACCATCGTGCGTGGCCGGGTGGTGACGGAGGTGCGGGAGATCGTGCTGCCGCCGGAGAAGCGGCTCTTGAACGTGGAGGTGGTGACGGAGAAGACGAAGTTCAAGCCGCGTGAGAAGGCGGCGGTGACGATTCGGTTGACCGATGAGCAGGGCGAGCCGTTCGTGGGGACGACTGCGGTGACGGTTTATGACAAGAGCCTCGAGTATATTTCCGGGGGCAGCAATGTGCCGGAGATCGGGTCGTTTTTCTGGAACTGGAAGCGTGGGTATTCGCGGGGTGCGCTGGGGCATTCGCAGGTGCTGGGCGGGGCGAATTTGGCGAAGCCGAAGGCGGAGCAGATGCAGTACTTGGGGCGATTTGGTGGCGTGGTGGAGGCTGCGGGATTCGGCAGGGTTGCTGGAGGTGGCGGGGGCGGGCTGGAAATGGCGGATGCGGCGATGAGGCCGGCGGCGCCGATGATGGCGCGGAGCGAGTCCAAGGCGAAGAAGGGGGATGCTTTTGCTGGGGAGGAAGAACACAATGCCGATGAAGGCGGGGAGGCCGCTGCGGAGGTGATGGTGCGCTCGGAGTTTGCGGACCTCGTCAAATGGGCGGGATCGGTGAAGACGGACGAGCGGGGCGAGGCGGTGATCGAGCTGGACCTGCCAGACAACCTGACCACTTGGAAGATCAAGACCTGGGGTCTGGGTCATGGGACTCGGGTGGGCGAGGGCAGCGCGGAGATCATCACCAGCAAGGATCTCATCGTGCGTTTGCAGGCGCCGCGGTTCTTCATCGAGGGTGATCGGGTCACGCTGAGTGCGGTGGTGCACAACTACCATGCGGAGGCGAAGGAGGTGCGGGTGAGCCTGGAGCTGGATGGCGGAACGCTGAGCACGGAAGGTGGCTTGGAGAGCGCGGTGGTCATTCCGGCGGGCGGGGAGAAGCGGATCAACTGGACGGCGGTGGCGAAGCGGGAAGGGGAAGTGACGATCCGCATGAAGGCGATTGCCAAGGATGATGCGGACGCGATGGAGATGAAGTTTCCGGTGTATGTGCACGGCATGATGAAGACCGAGGCGTGGAGTCGGGCCATTGCGCCGGACGGGAACTCGACGACGATCAAGATCAACGTGCCGGAGAAGCGGCGTCCGAATGAGACACGCCTGGAGATTCGCTACTCGCCGACCATTGCCACGGCGATGATCGATGCGCTGCCCTACCTGGCAAACTATCCTTACGGCTGCACCGAGCAGACCCTGAACCGCTTTGTGCCGACGGTGATCACGCAGAAGCTGTTGCAGGAGATGGAGATCGATCTGGATGCGGTGAAAAACAAGCGGGTGAATCTGAATCCCCAGGAGATCGGGGATCCTGCGGAGCGGGCCGCGCAGTGGAAGCAATGGAAGGAGAATCCGGTTTGGGACAAGGACGAGGTGGACAAGATGGTGGTGGCTGGCGTGAAGCGTTTGCGGGAACTGCAGAATGGTGATGGCGGCTGGGGCTGGTTTTCGGAGTGGAACGAGCAGTCCTATCCGCACACCACCGCGGTCGTCGTTAACGGGTTGGTGGTGGCCAAGGAGAATGGTGCGGCCATTCCCGGGGACATGTTGGAACGCGGGGTGGCGTGGCTGAAGCGCCATGAGGAGAAGGAAGCGGAGGAGATTCGGATGTGGAAAAAGCGCAAGGAGCACACCCGACAGAGTGCGGGGGCGATGGACGCCATGGTGCGGGAGATTCTCGGGAAGGCCGGGGTGGATCATGCGGAGATGCTGGGTTTTCTCTTCCGTGACAAGGTCGACCTGCCGGTCTATGCGAAATGCCTGCTCGGCCTGGAACTGCATCGGGTGAAGCGGAACGGCGATCGTGATGCGGTGCTGCACAACATCGAGCAATTCCTGCAGAAGGACGCCGAGAACCAGACCGCCTATCTGGACCTCGGGAATGGCGGCTACTGGTGGCATTGGTATGGCAGCGAGTTTGAGGCCCACGCCAGCTACCTGAAACTCCTCGCGGCGGTGAAGCCGGACAGCGAGGAGGCGCGGGGTCTGGTGAAATACCTGGTGAACAACCGGAAGCACGCCACCTATTGGAAATCGACCCGCGACACGGCCTATTGCATCGAGGCGATGGCCGACTATCTGCGGGCCAGCGGGGAGACTGCGCCGGAGATGGAAGTGGAGGTTTTATTCGATGGGAAGACGCTGAAGACGGTGAGCATATCGAAGGAGAATCTGTTCAGCTTTGATGGCACCGCGGTGGTGGGGGGGGACATCCTCGGGGCCGGGGAGCATGTCATCGAGTTGCGGAAGAAGGGGAAGGGGCCGCTGTATGCCAACGCCTATCTATCGGTCTTCACGCTGGAGGATTTCATCACCAAGGCCGGGCTGGAGGTGAAGGTGGAGCGGAGTTTCTACAAGCTCGTGCCGGTGGAGGCGAGGCAGGCGGTGGCTGGTTCGAAGGGGCAGGCGCTGACCCAGCGGAAGGAGAAGTTCGAGCGGGTGCCGCTGAAGACCGGGGATACCGTGGTGAGCGGGGACCTGATCGAGGTGGAGTTGTCGGTGGAGAGCAAGAACGACTACAGCTATCTGGTCTTTGAGGACTGGAAGGCGGCGGGACTGGAACCGGTGGAAGTGCGGAGCGGCTACAACCGGAACGGACTGGGGGCCTACATGGAGCTGCGGGACGAGAAGGTGGCGCTCTTTGTGCGGAGTTTGCCGCAGGGGCGGCACAACCTGAGCTACCAGCTACGGGCGGAGATTCCGGGGATCTTCAGTGCGCTGCCGACGCGGGCCGAGGCGATGTATGCGCCGGAGTTGAAGGCGAATTCGGACGAGATGAAGATCGAGGTGCGGGATCAGTAGGGGAAGGCCTGCGACCGGGACGGTCACGCCACTTGGTGACCTGCGGGTAGGTAGGTCGAGAGCCAACTCTTGCGAGCCGGGTTTGAACGTCTTGTTGGTTGACTCGAGGGTCAGGTTTGTCCGGCATGGGAATGCCGGACAGCCTTTCACAGGCTGGAAGCCTGCGCCACTTTAGTCCAACGTCTTGGGGTACTCGCCGGCCTTGATGAGTTTCGCGATGCTTTCCATGACGCGTGGTTTGTCGTCGGGGTAGGTGACGCCGAACCAGGAACTGGTGGTGGGGAGGACGTGGCAGACTGCCTCAGCGGAGGCGATGAGGTTGTCGACGACGGTGGGAATGTAGCATTCCGATTTCGGGTCATTGCCGTGGGCTTGCAGAAACTTGACGAACTCCGTTTCGAGTTGGGCGAAGTGCTCGGGAGTGAAGCCCCAGAAGTTCATGGAGACGATGGCATCGCCGACGAGGGTGCGCTCTTCGCCGCCCACTGTCTCGCCGATGATTTCGCCACCCTTGCGGCGATCGATGCCGATGATTTCCTCCACGTCGGAGAGGAAGCCCTTTTCGTGCTTGGTGATGCCGCGGTTGACGCCGCCGTGATCGCTGAGGGTCTTGTCGAGATAGTAGCCGACGAGGCAGGAGGAGACTGGTTTGGCGGCGTATTTGACCTCGGTCAGGAACTCGGCGGCGCGGACATAGGCGTCGCGGCCGTAGAAATCGTCGGCGTTGATGACCGCGAAGGGCTCGGTGATGACGTGCCTTGCCGCCCGCACGGCGTGGGCGGTGCCCCAAGGTTTGGCGCGGCCTGCGGGGACGGAATACCCCTCGGGGAGGTCATCGAGCTTCTGAAAGGCGTAGTCGATCTCGATTTTTCCGGCGAAGCGGGAGCCGATATTTTCCCGGAAGGCCTCCGCGAAATCCTCGCGGATGATGAAGACGACCTTGCCGAATCCCGCCCGAATCGCGTCGAAAACAGAGTAATCGAGGATGGTCTCACCGTGGGGGCCCATGGGATCCATTTGCTTGAGGCCGCCATAACGGCTGCCCATTCCGGCGGCGAGGACGAGGAGTGTCGGTTTCTGCATGGTGTGGATATTGCCACCGTTATGAGGGAGGAGTGGGTCGGTGGCAATGGGAATCTGGGAAGTTCTGAAGGACAAAACACCATTGCCGTCGGGGGGCGGGGGTCTTAGTCTCGATTCGTGCCCGACGTGCAAACGAATCAGTCCGATGCGGCCTGCGCCGATGCTTCCCGCAAGGACCTCGTCCGCAGAACATTCTACGCGATGATCCGGGCGCGTGCCTTGGAATCGAAGTTGGGGAGCCTCTACAAGGCGGGACAGATCGTGGGGGGCGTGTATCTCGGCAAGGGTCAGGAGGCGGTCAGCGCCTCGCTGGGGGCGAGTCTCACGAAAGGGCGGGACATTTTTGCACCGCTCATCCGGGACCAGGCCGGGCGGACGGCGTTTGGGGAGGATTTGCTCGATGCCACGCGGACCTATCTGGGCTCGGTGCTGGGGCCGATGCGAGGTCGGGACGGCAACATTCACCGTGGTCGGCCTGCGGAGGGCATGCCGGCCATGATCAGCCATCTGGGGGCGCTCATTCCGATGGTGGGGGGCATGTTGATGGCGCGGCGACTGCAGGGTCGATTGGAGGGGACGGTGGGGGCGACCTGCATCGGGGAGGGCGGTTCGTCCACCGGGGCTTTTCACGAGGGACTCAACATGGCGGCGGTGGAGAAGCTGCCCTTCGTGCTGGTGCTCGCCAACAACCAGTTTGCCTACTCGACGCCGACGGCAGAGCAGTTTGCCTGTGAACATTTGGTGGATCGCGCGAAGGGCTACGGTGTGGCGGGTCACGAAGTGGATGGGACGAACATGCTGGAATGCGTGGACGTGATCGGCAGGGCCGTGGCCAACGCGAGGGCGGGAGGCGGACCGCAGTTGGTGGTGGCGAACTTGTTGCGGTTGAGCGGACACGGCGAACACGATGATGGATTCTATGTGCCGGACGCCTTGAAGGACTCGGAAGTGGGCCGGGACTGTCTCGACATCGGAGAGCAGCAGATCTTGGAGGCGGGCTTTTCCACCACAAAAGAGATCGAGGAGTGGAAGGAATCGTGCGCAGAAGAGGTGCAGGCGTCCGTGGCGACCGTGCAACAGGAGCCGAAGCCCGATCCGTATCAGGATGATTGGCGGGCCTTCTCCACCCCGGGAATGTCCGGACTACACTAAGAATTGTTCATGGCTGAATTCACCTACATCGACGCAATCCGCCAGGCGCAGCACGATCTGCTGGAGCAGGACGAGCGCGTATTCATTTACGGGCAGGATGTCGGGAAATTTGGAGGAGCGTTCAAGGCGACGCAGGGGTTGCAGGCCAAGTTTCCGGGGCGGGTGATCGATTCGCCGATCAGCGAGGATGCCATGATCGGCATGGCCATCGGTGCGGCGGTGGAGGGGATGCGGCCCTTGATTGAGGTGCAATTCGCGGATTTCTCCTCGGTGGCCTTCAACCAGATCGTCAATCACGCCGGGACACATTTTTATCGGACGGGAGTGCCGATTCCGATCACGGTGCGCCTGCCTTCGGGGGGGACGCCGGGTTCGGGGCCCTTCCACAGCCAGATGATGGAGGCGATCTATGCGCACTATCCCGGTCTGGTGGTGGTGACCCCGGCGACCGTGTCGGATGCCTACTCGATGCTGATTGATTCGGTGAAGCTGGACGATCCGGTGCTCTACTGTGAGCACAAGTTTCTCTATCGGTGGCTGAAGTCGGACAGCATGACGAAGGGGGAGTATCTGCCCATCGGGAAGGCGCGGATCGTGCGGGCCGGGAAGCACGCCACAGTGGTGGCCTACAGCGCGATGGTGCATGAGGCCCTGCGGGCCGCGGAGCGATTGGCGGGCGAGGGCTGGGAGGTGGAGGTGGTTGATTTGCGCAGCGTCAAGCCGCTTGATACCGACACGGTGATGGCCTCCGTGGCGCGGACGGGGCGGCTGTTGGTGATCGGGGAGTCCTTTCCCTGGGGAGGGGTGACCGCAGAGGTGGTTTCGAGGGTCGTGGCGGAGGGCTTTCACCTGCTCGACGCGCCGCCGCAGCGCCTCAATGCCCGGGACACTCCGGTGCCTTACCATCCGAACCTCTGGGAGGTGCACCGACCGACCCTGGAATCGATCTGCCAGGCGATTCACAACCTACTCAACCTCTAGTATTAACCTGCGAATTCACCATGGAAGTTCCCATCCTCATGCCACAGCTCGGCGAATCGATCGCCGAGGCCACCATCGTGCGTCTGAATATCGCGGTGGGCGACACCGTGCAGGCGGATCAGGAGGTCATCGAGGTGGAGACCAACAAGGCCACCATGGGGGTGACCACGCTTTGTGGAGGGACGGTGAGCCAGATTGTGGTGGAGGAGGGGAAGACCTATCCGGTCGGCACGACCCTTGGATTTTTGGAAGTGACGGAGGAAGAAGCGGCCCGCACGGGGGTGGTGCCGGCCATGCCGGATCCCGAGTCGTCGTCGGGTGGGGAGGTCTTGCCGTATTCCGGGGCTTCGCATGAGAAGACCCCGGATCTGCCCCCGCCGCCGCAACCCGGGCCGGTGGAGCCGAGCATTCGCGGACTTCCCGTGCCGGCAGGCATCAAGGGGGCCCATTACATTTCGCCCCGCATGCGGGCCCGGATGGATGAGCTCGGGCTGCGCTCTTCGGATGTGTCCGCGATCGTGGGGAGTGGGGCGGGAGGACGGGTCACGGTGGAGGATCTGGAAAAATTTCTCGATTACATTTCCGAGTGGCCCTCGGGACGTGCCTCCCCCATGCGCCTGTCGGTGGCCGATGCCATGCGGCGCAGTTGGACGCGGCCGCTGGCCTCGGTGAGCATGCCGGTCAGTCTTGAGGAGCTCCTGGCCTTTCGGGCCAATCAGGAGCCGAAGCCGCCGCTGACGTTATATCTTCTGCGGGCCTTCGCCAAAGCCCTCGCCGCCGATCCGACCAGTGCGGGCTACCTGATCGGGGACAACGTGGTGCATCCGCGGTCCTTTGACATCGGCGTGGCGGTGCAGGTGGAGGACGGGGTGGTGGTGCCGGTTTTGCGCGACGTGGATCACAAGACCACCGCGGAGCTGCTGGACGACTATCTGGAGTTGGTGAACAAGGCGCGGGATCGACGGGTGCCGGAAGCGGCGCTGGGAGGGGGGATCGCCACGGTGACCAACTTCGGGACCTTTGGGCTCGTCTGGGGCACGCCGATTCCCTTGCCGAGCGAGACCTTGATTCTCGGCATCGGTGCGGGGGTGAAGACGCCGGTGTGGAGCGAGGAGAGGCAGACCTTTCTGCCGGTGACGCAGGCGGAGCTTGTGCTGACCTTCGATCACCGCGTGGTCGATGGCGGCGGGGCGGGTGGGATTCTCAACAGCCTCGCGCACGAGATCCAGAATCCGGAGGGGCTGTAGACGGAGGTTTTTCAATCTGGCCAAGGGGTGGCTCAGGAGGCCGTCCCGCGATCACCGGTCAAGCCGCCGGACGGCACGGAGTGCCATCCCCTACCTTTCGGGCTCGGCCGGGACGTACTCGATGTTGACGTGTTTCTTTTTGCCACAGCCGCTGCAGGGGCTGATGAAGCAGCTGGAGAGGAGGGCGCAGGTGGCGGTAACGGCGGCGGCGAAGAGGAGTGATTTCACGGGGCGGAGGGTAGCGAAGAAGGATGACGGGTCACAATCCGAAAGTGCCCATCAGGCGCGAAGGACCTCGATTCCCATGCCCTCCATGGCCGCAATGACCTCGGGATCGGCGTTGGGATTGGTGACGAGAGTGGTCAGGTCACTCATTTGGGCGAAGAAGAAGGAGGACTTCAGGCCGATCTTGGTGGAGTCGGCGAGCAGGCAGATCTCTTCCGAGCAGGCGATGACGCGCTCTTTGAAAGCGGCCTGCCGGGAGTTCGTTTCAGAAACACCGCGCTCGAGGTGCACCCCGTTGCAGGAGAAAAACATGCGGTTGATGTTGAACTTGCGCAGGGTGCTTTCGGCGGGGAGACCGATGTAGGACCGGGAGCGTGGTTCGTAGATGCCACCGGTGCTGATCAGGTCGAAGCCCTCCCGATCGGCGAGGGCGGTGACGACGTTGTGGGCGTTGGTGAGAACGGTGAGGTGAAAGTCGGGAAGATGTTCGGCGAGGGTGAGGGCGGTGGAGGAGGCGTCGATGAAGATGGTGTCGTCCGGTTGGATGCGCTTTGCCGCGAGTTCGGCGATGGCGGACTTTGATTCGCGGTTGACCAGCTGGCGCTCGGTCAGGCTGAGATCCTCGCGGACCTTGCTGACCTTGACCGCTCCGCCATGGATCCGCATCAGGGTGCCCCGCTTCTCGAGGGCTTCGAGGTCGCGGCGGATCGTCTCGTCGGTGACCTCGAGGGCGCTGGCCAGTTCGATGGTGCGGATGGAGTCCGATTCCGCCAGGCGGTTCAGGATGAAGCTGTGTCGATCAGGGGGCAGCATGAGGATTGCGGATTATAGTCAGGGGATATTAAGCAGGGAAGGAGAGAGTCCCAGTTCAATCTTTGGAAATGTGGGATTTCGTGGTAAATTTTGGCATTCGAGTTGACAGATCGGCCAAATCCAATAATAACCAGCTAGTTTCTCAAGAAATGGCGGCTAAATCCACAGTTCCCCGGGCAGTTGTCGAACACATGGTTCGCGAGCAGGTGTATGCGAAAATGGGGCTGACGCTCCCGAAGGCAGCCGCCGCGAAGAACGCCTTGGTGGTCAACGTCAGTGCCCGGCACTGCCATCTTTCGCCTCAGGCGGTGGAGCAGCTCTTCGGCCCCGGCTACGAGTTGACCCCAATGAAGTATCTCTATCAGGAGGGGGCCTACGCCGCGAAGGAAACCGTGACACTCATTGGACCCCGAAGCCGGGTCATCTCCAACCTGCGCATCCTCGGACCCTGTCGGGACTTCAACCAGGTGGAGCTGGCCTTCACCGACGCCATCGCGCTCGGCTTTGACATCCCCATCAAGATGTCCGGCGACATCGCAGGAACGCCGGGCTGCATGTTGATGGGGCCGAACGGCTACTTTGAAATGAAGGAAGGCGTGATCCGCGCCATGCCGCACGTGCACATGGCGCCGGATGATGCGGCCTACTACGGGGTGAAGCACAAGGACATCATGAAGATGAAGGTGCACGGGGAATGCCCGGTGACCTTTGACAACATCCTCGTCCGCGTGGATGAGAGCTTCAGCCTGGAGGTGCACATCGACACCGACGAGGGCAACGCCTGCGGCTTGAAGGCCGATACATTTTGCGAATTGACGAAATAACCTAACAGAATCCAACCCAACCAAGAAAACAGATGAGCAAAGCTCTAGGACTAATTGAAACAAAAGGCTACGTGGGCAACGTGGAGGCCGCTGATGCGATGACCAAAGCGGCCGACGTGGATCTCGTGAAGCAGGTATCCATCGGCGCCGGATTTATGACCATCCTCGTGCAGGGTGATGTCGGCAGCGTGAAGGCAGCGGTGGAAGCCGGTGCGGAAGCGGCCGGACGTGTCGGCGAGATCGTGGCGACCCATGTCATTGCCCGGCCCCATCCCGAACTCCTCAAACAATTCGGTCTTTCCTGATCGGACCGCCAACAACTCTCAACCAGAACCAATACAATGGCAAAACAAGCAATTGGAATCATCGAGGCCAAGGGTCTCGTGTCCCTCATCGAAGCCTCCGACGCCGCCCTGAAGGCCGCCGACATCACCATGGTCGGCTGGACGAAGATCGGCTCGGGCCTGGTGACCGGGTTTTACGCCGGTGACGTTGCAGCCGTGAAGGCAGGCATCGACGCCGGTGCGGAAGCCGCCGCGCAGGTCGGAGAAGTGACCGCCGTGCAGGTCATTCCCCGTCCGCATGACGACCTTTCCGGTCTCGTCGAGTTCGTGTAATCCACGGCCACCCGCATGAAAGTCCTCGTCGCCAACCTTGGCTCGACCTCCTTCAAGTACCGTCTCTTTGAGATGAGTGCGGGGGAAGAGCATGTGTTGGCGGAGGGTGGCTACGAGCGGGTGGAGGATTACGGCGCGGTCATCAACGACGCGTTGGACACGATGGAGAAGGGCGGCGCGGTCTCCTCGCGAAGCGAAATCGGTGCGGTCGGGTTCAAGACCGTCCTCGGGCGCAACCTCAGTGGTTGTGTCGACGCGGACGAGAAGGTGCTCGAGGCATTGGAGGGTTTCGCGGAGGTGGCTCCGGCCCACAACCCGGCTTATGCGGCCGGGATCAGGCAGTTTCGGGAGATCCTGCCTTCGGCCCGGGCGGTGGCCTTGTTTGAAACCGCTTTTTATCAATGGGTGCCGGAGGCCGCGACGCGGTATGCGGTGCCCGAGAGCTGGCATGCGGCCGGGATTCGTCGTTACGGATTCCATGGAGCGAGCCACAAGTTCATTGCGGAACGCAGCGCGGAGTTGCTCGGTCGCGATGATGTCGCGGCGGTGGCGCGAGGGCTCTATCAGAGTGGTCCGCGTGAGGTCGGTCAGCCCCTCCGGGTCGTTTCCTGCCATCTGGGCGGGAGCAGTTCGGTGACGGGGATCCGCTACGGCGCGGCGATCGGGACAAGCATGGGCTTTTCCCCGCAGAGTGGCCTGCCCCAGAACAACCGGGTCGGGGATCTCGACTCGGGGGCCATTCCCTACGCCGGCAAGGCCCTGGGCCTGTCGATGGCGGACATGGAGCGGCAGTTGACGAAGGAGGGCGGCCTGCTGGGGCTCTCCGGAATCAGCAACGACATCCGCGAGGTGAAGGCAGCCCGGGATGCAGGCGACGAGAAGGCGCGACTGGCGCTCGATGTTCTCGTGCACGAGACGCGGCGCTGGGCCTCCTCCTTCCTGTTTTCCCTCGGAGGACTCGATGCCTTCACCTTTACGGCGGGCATTGGAGAGAACAATCCCTGGCTGCGGAGTGCGGTCTGCGAGGGACTGGAAGAATTCGGCGTGAAGATCGACCCGGAGCGCAACGAGGCCTGCAAGGGCGTGGAGGCCGAAATCAGCGCGGCCGATTCCAAAGTAAAGGTCTATGTGATTCCAGCCAATGAAGAGCTGGTCCTGGCCAGAGAAGTATTTCGTAAACTAACAGCAAACTAACCATCCCAACCAAATAGAACCATGGCAAAACAAGCAATTGGACTCCTTGAAACCCGCGGCCTCTGCTGCCTCGTCACCGGCATCGACGCCGCCCTCAAGGCTGCGAACGTGCAACTGGCCGGACCGATGAAGAACGTCGGTAGCGGACTGTGCAACGCCGTCATCACCGGCGATGTGGCCGCCGTCAAGGCAGCGATCGACACCGCCGCCGACACCGCCGCCCAACTGGGTGAGGTGATCAGCGCCCACGTCATCGCCAGCCCCGACGATTCGATCGCCTCGATCATTCCCGGCACGAAAAAAGCCCCGGCCCGCAAGTAAGCGGACCGCGGCATCAACCATTCCGAGCAATGTTTTTGGCAGTAGTCATCGGCCAGGTCGTGGCCACCAAGAAGGACGAGAGCATGAAGGGGCGCAAGCTCCTCCTGCTGCGCCCCCAATTGGTGGACGAGGCCAACCCAACCAAGTTCCGCAACGGTGCGAATACCATCGTGGCCGTCGATACGGTCGGCGCGGGCGAGGGCGAGCTGGTGATGTTCTGCCAGGGCAGCTCTGCGCGTCAGGCCGGTGGTCTGCGAAGCATCCCGGTCGATGCGGCCGTGGTGGCCATCGTGGACACGGTCGATGTGCTCGGAAAGAAAATCTACGGAAGCTCCCACTAACTGAACGATGAGCAAAATTGATCAAGAAGCGCTGCGGAGCGTGGTGGAGAAGGTTCTCGCCGATCTCGGCAGGACCCCGGCTGCTCCGGTGGCCGCCGCGCCCGCGCCGGAGGCAAAGAAGGACTGCGGCTGCAGTTGCAAGGGAAGCGGAGGCGGCGAGAACGGCGTCTTCGGTTGCGTGGACAAGGCCGCCGAGGCTGCCAACGATGCCTTCCTGAAGCTGAAGAAGCTCGGCATCGAGGGGCGCACCCGGGCCATCGAGATCGTCAAGGGCCTCTGCGCCGCCAACACGGAGGCGTGGGGCAAGTTCGAGATGAACGAGACGAAGATCGGGCGTCTTGATCACAAGATCGGCAAGCTGGAGATCATGAACAAGGTCCCCGGAGTGGAATGGCTCCGGCCCTATGCGATGAGCGGCGACGGCGGCATCACCCTCGAGGAATACGCGCCCTACGGCGTGGTGGGGGCGATCCTGCCCGTGACGCATTCGGTTCCGACGCTGACCGGCAATGTGATCAACATGGTCGCGGCGGGGAATGCGATCGTCTTCAATCCCCATCCCGGTGGCGCGAAGAGCGCGGCGATGGCGGTGAAGGCCTACAACAAGGCGATCCACCGCGAGCTGGGCATCGACAATCTCATTTGCACGATCGAGGATCCGAGCATCGAGTCGTTCAACCTCATTTGTCAGAACGAGCAGATCGCCATCATGGCCATCACCGGCGGTCCGGCCGTGGTGAACGCGGCGATGAAGTCCGGGAAGCGCGCCATTTGTGCGGGGCCCGGAAATCCGGTGGTGGTAATCGATGAGACCGCGGATCTGGCCCGGGCGGCCCGCTGCATCATCGAGGGCGCTTCCTTCGACAACAATCTCCTCTGCATCGGCGAGAAGGTGGTCTTTGTGGTGAGCGCGGTGTTCAACCAATTCATGGCGGAGATGGAGCGGGCCGGGGCCGGTCGGCTTGACTCCGCGCAGATCGATCGACTCACCAAGGCGGCCTTCACCTACAAGGAAGACGACGGTGGTTGCTCGCATGCCGCGGTGAACCGCGAATTGATCGGGGCGGACCCCGGTGTCCTCGCCGCGAAAGCCGGAGCGAGCATCCCGAAAGGTTGCCCGCTGCTCTTTGGAGAGACCTCCGCGGATCATCCCTACGTGCAGGAAGAGCAGATGATGCCGATGATCCCGATCGTTTCGGTGCCCGATTTCGAGACGGCGGTGCAACTGGCCAAGCAGGCCGAGCACGGCTACCGGCACTCGGCGATCATTCACTCGCAGAACGTCCGGCACATGACCCACATGGGCAAGGAGATGGACACCACGATTTTTGTGAAGAACGGAGCCTGCGTGGCGGGGCTGGGTCTGGGTGGCGAGGGTTACCTCAGCTACTCGATCGCCACCACCACAGGGGAGGGGATCACCACGCCAAAGACCTTCACGCGGGTGCGGCGCTGCGTCCTGGTGGAGGATCTTCGAATCATTTAACGCCGATGTTGTTGTGCAGGGTAGTCGGAAACGCAGTGGCCGCTCACGCTCATCCGAGCTTGAAGGGGTTCACGATGCTGCTCTGCCAACGCGAGGAAGCCGATGGCACACCGACCGACGAAGCGCCGATCGTGGCGATCGACCTGTTCGGGGCGGGAATGCACCAGCGGGTTTTCGTCAGCACGGACGGCATCGGGGCACGGGGCATCGTGCACGACGAGCATTCGCCGATCCGGAACTACGTGCAGGGGGTCATCGACGAGGAAAACTAGACATGCGCATCGGACAAGTCATCGGAAGAGTGGTCATGAGCCGGCAGGAAGCCGCGTTCAAGGGCGCCCGCTGGCTGTTGGTGCATCCGCTTGACGCGAAGCAGTTCAAGACGGCCTGCGACAAGGCGCCCACCAAGTTGAGCAGGCAATCGACCGCGGTGGTTTATGACAATCTCGGGGCGGGGCAGGACGACATCGTCGGCTTCGTGGAGGGGGCCGAGGCGACCGCGCCCTTTGACGACCCCACGCCCATTGACGCAATCACCGTCGCCATTTTCGACCACATTCACTACGTGCCCTACAAGGCATGAACCCAACGACTTAAGGAACGATGAAGAAATTACTCACAGCGAAAGACGTGGAAGCCCTGCTCAAGTCAGGGAAGGGACCGGGATGCATTCCGGAAGGCGTCCTCCTCACGCCCTCTGCGAAAGATGTCCTCAAGGCGGCCGCTGATCGCACCCAGCGCAATGCGAGAGCCTCCGTTGCAGGAACGCCCTCCGCCGAACCGATCGTTCCCGACTATGAATTCAAATGGACGCCGGGAGGTGACCCGAAGACGCCTGGTGAGATTGCCGCCTTCTTCAATTCTCCTGAGATTGAAGTGCTCAAGGAACGGATGTGCGAAATGGGCCGCCGCATGTGGGCCAAGGACTACACCGACGGCAACGGCGGCAACCTGACCATCCGGGTGGGCGACAATCTGGTGCTCTGCACCCCGACTCTGATTTCGAAAGGCTTCATGTCCCCGGAGAAGATGTGCCTGGTGGACATGGAGGGCAAACAGCTCGCCGGTGGCTACAAGCGGACCAGCGAGTGCATGACGCACCTCGCCATCATGAAGCGCCAGCCCAAGGCGAAGGCCTGCTGCCACGCGCACCCGCCGAACGCCACGGCCTTCGCGGTGGCCGGTGTGCAACCGCCGACCTGCATGATTCCCGAAGCGGAAGTGTTTCTCGGTCAAATCGGACTCGCGCAGTATCAGACGCCCGGCACCCCGGCGAATGCCAAGGTGGTGGGCGATGCGGCGGTCGATCACATGGCCGTCCTGATGCTCAACCACGGGGTCATCACCTGGGGCAAGGACATCGAGGATGCCTACTGGAAGATGGAGAACACCGATGCCTACTGCAAGACGGTGCTCCTCGCCACACAGCTCAAGGGCACCGACCTGCTGACGATCACCGGGGGGCAGGCCAAGGAACTCATCAAGCTTCGGGGCTCCCTCGGGATGGAGGACAAGCGGGCCGATTGGAAGGAATGCGAGCTCTGCGACAACTCCGAGTTTCGCCCCGGCGTGGTCTGCCAGATCCCGGACGGCGCCGGAGCAGGGGGCGGGGCGGGCCTCGACGACGATGCGGAGAGCGTCGTGAAGGCGGTGACCGATCAAATCCTCAAGCAATTGAACTCATGAAAGTAAGCATCATTGGCGGCGGCGGACGGGTCGGTTCGAATGCGGCGTTCTGTCTGCAGTGCGCGGGCATCGTTTCCGAAATTCAGATCATCGATGCCAATGCCGAAATGGCGGAAGGCGAGGCGCTCGACCTCATGCACGGGGCACCCGCCCTGGCCGATCAGCGGATCTACGCCGGCGACTACGCCCGGGCGGCGGACTCGGACCTCTTTGTGATCACGGCCGGCCTGCGCCGGAAGCCGGATGAGAGCCGTCTGGATCTCATGAACCGGAACGTGGGACTCTTCTCGCAGATCATCGGCGACATCAAGGCGCACGGCATCAAGGACAACGCCATCGTCTTCGTGGTGTCGAATCCGGTGGATATTCTGACCCATTTGGCGACGAGCTATCTCGGTTTGGCCCCCGGTCGGGTGATCGGTCTGGGCACGATGCTTGATACGTCGCGCTTCCGGGCCTTGATTTCCAACGATCTCAAGCTCGCCCCGACCCAGGTGCGGGCCCTCATCCTCGGCGAACACGGCGACAGCATGCTACCGGTGTGGTCCTCGGCCACGGTGGGTGGATTGCCGCTCACCGAAGTGAAGGGCTGCGATCAGAACTATCAGCGCCAGGTCTTTGAGCGGACCAAGAAGAGCGGGGCGGAAGTGATCAGCCGCAAGGGCGGGGCGGGATGGGCGGTGGGCGCGACGATCGCGGAGGTGGTGCACGCCATCGCGCTGGATCGCAAGCAACTGCTGCCGGTTTCCTCGCTGCAGACTGGGGCCTATGGGCTCAAAGACGTCTGCCTCAGTGTCCCCACCGTCGTCGGCAAGGGCGGGGCGGAGCAGCATTTGGAGTTGAAGCTCTGGCCGAAGGAAGAGCAGGCGCTCAAGGCGAGTGCGAAGGCCCTGCAGGAGATGCTGGCGAAGGTGGCAGGGTAGGGGAAGAGTCGAACAGAACCCTGCCTCGTTTGCCTAATATGCGGTAACCCGCACATGATTCGGCGTGAGCGCCATTAAGAAATACCGCAACGCAGTCACCGGACCCTGCTCGCACCAACATTCCACTATGAATGACTCGGGCTTGCTGGCTGGCAGCAAATGTGGCTGATACCGCAAAAGTGTAATTGTGACAAACGCCAGTAGATAATGGGAGAGAAGGGGGTGCCACCGTACACCTTTTCCTCCGAGGGTTATATCAGGGATGTAGTCCCAGTATTTGTCTCGCGCTATCTCTGGAATTGGATAAGGAAGAACCCTCTTGGCTAGCAATTCAATTGCTTCCTTTGCTACTGCCTCAAATGCCTGCTCCTGAGCGATCTTCTCGGTGCATGAAACAGGCGCAAATTTCAAAAGGGAATGATTTTGTAGGGATCCCTTGTTACGATCAAACGCCTCACGCCATTCTGCGGCGTCATCATCCGTGATTTCCAAAAATGCGCTGGAATTTTTGAATAGAGATGAGGGTAGGTTCTGCTTGAGCAGGTCCAACTGGGCATCCGCCACCACCATCTCGAACCACCATTGAGGGTCCTCTTTTCGAATGAGTGACTGGACAGGGACAACCATGTGGCGAATTGAATGCGCTGGATCGGACGGCAGTTCCGCTTACTGCGGCGGAACCACCGCACCGCCCGGCCTGCCCCGCCGAAGCCCCCGGCGAAGGGGGGAGGTCGGTCCCTGCCTTATCCAGTCTAAGTGCGGCTCGTGAAAGGAGAGGGAGGGGCAGGGAGGCGCGGGGGTTGAACAGCCGGAACATTTCAGATTGGTTACCGCCCTCGTAGGGACAGGCCTTCCAGCTTCCCTATCGCAAATTAAGGGCCGGGGCCGCGAAACAGACCCATATGCCCTGAAAAACCAGCTTTCCTAGATCGTCGACCTCGCTTATTCTCAAAGTATGGCAGCTCTCGACCATTCTCCCATTTCATCTTCCCCCAAAATTTTGGGTGGAGCGCTGGTCTTTGCCGGAACGCGAGTCCCTGTGCAGACTCTTTTGGATTACCTCAATGACGGATTTACCGTGGCGGAATTCTTGGAATTTTTCCCATCGGTCACGCAAGCAGATGCCGAGGAGTTTCTTGGCATGCTCGAGAAGAGCCCGGCATGAAGATCATTTTCGACGAGAACGTGCCATGGCCCTTGCGGTTGTTTCTTCCAGACCATGAGGTCACCAGTGTCCAGCGGGAGGGTCATGGCGGCAAGGGGAACGGAGAGTTGTTGGAGTGTTTGGATGGCCAGTTCGACGTTCTTGTGCTGTGCGACAAGAATCTGAGGTATCAGCAGAATTTGGCCGGACGGGTGATTGCCATCGTGGAGCTCCCGACGAACCGTTGGCCATTACTCAAGGAACTGGAGGGTGAGATCCGTCAAGCGGTCGATAGTTCTGCTCCAGGCGCTTATTCATCCGTTGAATCGTCAGGATAGGGGGGATTTGGGGTTCCAGGTGTAGAGGCGGGTGCGGCCGGCGAGTTGGGAGACGAGGGCGAGGGGAGACTGCGGGCTGTGAATTTGGAGTGCGGTGGCAGAACCCCGGAGCAAGCGGTGTCGGCGGTCGAAGACTCCCTTTGCCACCGCACTCCAAATTGGCCGATGGACCAGCGGGAGGATCGATCTGTTTCGGGCGGCTGTTTCCGGTGGGTCGTCACTGCCGTGACGGAGCTCTTGAGGGCCACGCCGTGACGTGTCCTCCATAGCCCGGAGGGCGACGGAGGAATCCCACGTCCAACATCGGGCGTCCCGCCGGGACGAAGAGGTGGTCGGGGTTCGAACGGCATCATTTGGCCCACTGGTCACGTTTAAGTGGGTCGGTTAAGGGTGTCCGAGTAAGGGTTGGGGTTCAGTGTCCGTTGAAGTGTGGGCTGGCGGGGATCAAAGTTTGGCACTCTTAGTCGCGCACTTACCCGTTCTCTCGGGCGCCACCCTTACTCGGACACCCTTTGCCGACCTACTTCCATCAGCCCAAGAGACAGGCCTTCTATTCCCCGTCAGGGCTTGCGGGAGAGGAGCTGGACACGGAGCGTGGAGGCGCGGGCGATGGCGAGGTAGTCGGCATCGAAGGTGATGAGTTCGGCGTCGTGGTGGATGGCAAGGCTGGCGATGATGAGGTCGAGAGAACCGGCATTGATTCCCTGGTCGCGGCATCGCTGTCCAAGGCGGGCGGCATTGCGCCAGAGTTGAATTGGGGTGGGGAGAAGCGGCAGGGTATCGAACTGGGCTTTGATCCAGCGGCGTTCCTGCGGAGTGGCGTGGCGAAGGATTTCGAAGGCGATGGGTTCGCAGAGGCAGGCGAGAGGATCGAGGATCCAGGGATGAATGATGGCTTTGAGAGCCACCGGGGATTGGCGGCGGGTGAAGTCCACCCAGAGGGAGGATTCGATCAATCGCGCCATTGTTCCGAGAGAGTCTGGGCTTGGGAACGGTCAGCAAGTCTGGCGGTCTCGTAGCCTTTCAATTCGGCCGACCATTGGCCGGAGAGGAATTTGCCTGCGATTTGGGCGCGGCGTTGGGCCAGTAGGGTATCTGCCAGCATTTTTCGAATGGCGGGTCCTTTTTTGGCGATACCGGTAATTCTGCATATCTCAAAGAGCTCACTTTCAGGCCCATGCCGGGGGGCATGGCTGGACTTCACGGTATTCTTGCGACTTTTACTGGCTGCTCCTTCCCTGTAGAGAATGGAGGCACGAGATGAAATCGAGTTCAACCTGGCCCGCTGCTTGGAGGATTAGGGAGTTTATTTCCAAATTGGTTCGGCGATTGGAAACGGAGATTAGTGAGGAGGAGCGACGGTGAAAAGAAGCGTGACGTATCGACAGTGGTTGAAGCAAATCGATGAGGTGATCGACAGTCCGACGCCGAGGCGGACAAAGACGGATCTCTTTCGCTGTGAGATTTCCTGGCCGAGTAGCCATGAGAGAGGTGTTCCGGAGGTGAAGGTGTTTGAGGGAATTCTTGGGGCTTTGGAGCGCCTCCGAGCTTCCCGGTGTTACGGACGGCTGGAGACGGAGACTTGTTTGATCAGGAGGGTGACGTGGATGATCAAGGAAATTGTCTTTTTTGATGATCCTCCTGATGTGGAGGGCGAATTGTTTCCGAGTGCCTCCGAACTGAGTGAAGAGGAGAGGGTTCGGAATTTGGAGGTTTTTCGTTTGGCGGCTGAGTTCGGCTTGCGGACGTTTACAGACATTCCGAAGCGGGAGAAAAATACCCACGAGAGAATAGCGGCTGTTTTGGAACTTTTTGACGAGTTGAGCCGTCGGTCGGAGCTAGAGGAGCAGGTTCAGACGGCTCTGGAAGCAGCTCGAGAGGTGGTGGGGCGGCCAGACGATGAATGTGCCTACCAAGCCATTGAGTTCATCAATGCGTGGCATGTCCGCCAAGGCTTGGAGTTTCCGCCAGGATTTTTGGCGGAGCTGAAGGCGCTGGGTGAGCGAAGCAAGCGAGAGAACACCGTGTTTAAGGTGAATGATGTCTTGATTGATCTTGGCGAAACCAACGAATTCGCCGCAATGGATAGGATGGATGATTTGCGCGAGGAACTCTATGGGTAGCTTCGTGAATTCATGAGTTCCACGAGACTGATCGCTCTCCTTGCCCTCGCGTTCATCGTGGCTGGATGCGACGACACCGTGAAGTCCGCATACCCCACCAAGTCGGACGCTTCAAAGGATGATTTGTTCAAACGGGGATGGCTTCCTGAGATCATCCCTGATTCGAGCCGTGACCTCGTCGTGGAGAACGATCTCGACCTGGATATCTCCGACGGCAGCTTCGCCTTTGACTCAACTGACTACGAGGCGTTTATCGGCCAGATGACGCGGGTGCCGGGCAAGGACGAAGGAGGAACGGAGGCCTACCAATTCGAGGAGTGGTTCTTTTGGATCGATGACTCCCGGGAGAGGTGCCGATACCGATTCGAGCTGACCCGGTGATCACGTGATGGACCAGCGGAGGAGCGGGGGTAGGATCTGGCGATCTCAGGGTTCTCAAAAATTTCCCGGGGTTGGCAGTGGAACCACCGTGCATTGGGTAGCGACATCAGCGGGATGATCGATCCGGTTGGGGCGGCTGTGTCCGGTGGGCCGTCACTGCCGTGACGGAGAGCCTGAGGAGCACTACCGTGGGATGAATCCCACGTCTAACATCTGGCGTCCCGCTGGGACGAAGAGTTGGGTGCGGGGCTAAGGTAGATCAGGGGGCCTGCCGTTACGAAGACGGGGTTGCTCGGCGATCTAGACACCGCTTTGGGGGAGGCCTGTGGTTTTCCCCGGAACGCTACGTCGTCTCCCAATGCGATGTCGTCGGTGGAAGGCTCCCGTTGCCACCGCACTCCAAATGGCCAATTGCAGCGGAGCGGTTCGTGGAGAGCGGGTTGCCGATTCCTGCGTGGGGGCCCCGGCGGTGGGCTGGTGGTGCTTGACGGCCCGAAATATCGCTCTTGAATCAGGGCCATGAACAAGACGCGTCTCCTCGTTTTTCTGTCGATCGGGGTCATGGCGTTCGGCCCGGCAAAGGCCCAGGAACTGCCGAACATCATCATCATCTACGCCGATGATTTGGGCTACGGGGATCTCTCCTGTTACAACCGGGAGGCGGCCTACGAGACGCCGCGGCTTGATCGGATGGCGAAGGAGGGGATTCGCTTTACGGATTCCCACAGTCCCTCCACGATTTGTTCGCCCTCGCGCTACGGGTTGTATTCGGGGCAACAGGTTCACCGGACGGGGAGGAGATCCACAGCCTTCGAGGGGCCGGGGGGGCCGAGCTACATCAAGCCCGGTGAGATGAGCATCGGGGACATGCTGAAGACGAAGGGCTATCGCACCGGGGTGTTCGGGAAGTGGCATGTCGGACTGACCTGGCAGGACAAGGAGGGCAAGGTGCTCGGCGGGGGATTCAAGAATGCGCTGCTGATCGACTACGAGAAGAGCACGCCGTTGGTGGATGGCCCGAACAATCGGGGCTTTGACGAGTCGTTTGTAACGCCGAACTGTCCGACCACGGATCCGCTCTATGTGTACATTGAGAATGGCATGGTCCCTGTTCCCGCCAACCAGCGCTACACCCGGGAAGGTGTCCCTAATCCCGGGGGGAAGTGGCGCTGGGACAATGATGAAGGATGGATGGCGCCGGGCTATGAGTTTGTGAATGCGGATCTGTTGTTCTACGACAAGACGCTGGAGTTTATCACCGAGCATCGGAAAGAGACGCCCGAGAAGCCGTTCTTTGCGGTGTTCTCCACGCAAATCTGCCATGCCCCGGTCTTGCCGGCGGAGGAATTCAATGGAACGACCAAGGGCGGACCGCGCGGGGACTTCGTGCGGGAGTTGGACACCTTGGTGGGGCGCTTGCTCGACGCGGTGAAGGCGCTGGGGATCGAGGACAACACCCTGATCCTGTTCAACTCGGACAATGGTCCGGAGACGGTGCACACGATGTGGATGCGGGAGGATCATGATCATGATGCCGCAGGTGGTCGGCGCGGGATGAAGCGGGACGGCTGGGAAGGCGGGCACCGGGTTCCGTTTATTGTCCGTTGGCCCGGTCGCATTCCCGCGGGACAGGTTTCTGGGCAGTTGAGCAACACCACCGACATGTTTGCCACGCTGGCTTCGGTGGTGGGCTATGAAGTTCCGGACGACGTGGCGGTCGATAGCTATGACCTTCTGCCGGCCATGATCGGGAAGCAGGAGGCGGGTGTCTCCATTCGTCCGCACATGCTGACACAAAGTTTTCGCTCGGAGTTTCAACTTCGGCAGGGGGATTGGAAATTTTTGGATCACACCGGATCGGGGGGGAACAGCTACGAGAAGGGGGAGCTGAGGAAGTATGCGCTTCCAGAGACCGCACCGGAAGCCACGGGCCAGCTTTACAATCTCGCCAAGGATCCCGGCGAGACGATCAACCTGTTTTTTTCCGAAGAGGCGAAGCGGAAGGAGATGCAGGCGCTCTTGAAGGAATTGACGGCAAAGGAAGGCGGCCGAAGCGCGCCGCGGGGACGGAAACCGATCGGCATGGCGGGAATTCCAAGGTTGGAGCAGTAGCGATTGCCCGGAAGGATGCTTCCTCGGGACAGGCCTGAGATTAAGACCGAATTCAAGACTGGTAGGGGACGGGCGCTCCGCGCCTTCCGGTGGGTGGCGCATCGCGAAGCACCTGAACGCGGTCACGTTCGGGGCTCCGTTGATCGACGCTTCATGCCGTGGGAAGAGGTGAAACAGCCGGACGGCGCGGAGCGACCGTCCCCTACCTTCGAACATCCAAATAGATCTGGTCCGGATCGCTCCGCGCCGTCCGGAGGGTTGGGGATCAGGAAAGCGGAGGAACACGGATAGTCCTTTCTCCAATGCAATTCCGAGGGCATTATCCCCACGCAATGAAGAAGCTCAACCTCGGCACCACGCTTGCGGCCTTGTGCCTGTTCTTCCTGCCATGGCTGGATTTCCAATGCAGCGGAAAGAGCATGATGACCCAGAGCGGCCTGCAGGTCATCTCTGGTGGCGGGACTCCCTCGGCGGAGTTCGAGGATTTGGCGGGGTCGTCCGGGAAATCGAAAATGGACGAAGAGGAGCGAAGGATGAGCCCGATCGTCGGCATCGTCTTTCTCGACCTGCTCCTGGCCTTTGTCCTCTCCATCGCGGCCCTGCGGGTTGCCGATCATCGGTGGAGTTCGGTGGTCCAGGGACTGTGTGCCGGAGCGCTGCTGCTGTTGGCTTTACAGATGGCCATTGGCTTTCCGGCGGCTGAGGCCATGCAGGAATCGCTTCACAGAGGCGGGGGACGCGAGGCCAACCCGGAATCGGCACTCGTCGCAGCGATGCTGGACCTCAAGGTGAAGAGGCTCCCGTCGCTTTACCTCCTGCTTGCGGTCCTGGTCATCCCGACCCTGATGTTCGTGAACGGATTGATTGATCGGTTCATGAAGAAGGGCGGGAATCGGTAAAGGACATGCTCCTTTTGGGAATGGTATGGGCTGCGGAGGATTGAACCGTCAGAGCGAGAAATCCGAGATCAGGAGGGTGAGGCTGAGGATGGTGGCCACGATGCTGATGAGGGCGTGCACCACGAGTCCGAGCTTCGAGTCCCGGTCGCGCCCCCTCCGGAACAGGGCGGCAAGGAGGAGAGACCAGGCGGAGAGGGCGTAGAGAAAGCTGACTGCGGTGATCGTCTTGAGCATGGCGCTGAGAAAGCCGTCCTTGAGGAGATAGGCGACAATTTCCAGGGCGATCCAGCCGAGGACGACGAGGATCGCGCCGACCACGCTGCCGTAGAGGATTCTTCCGGCCAGGCTGGCGGCGGGACTTTGCGGGGCTTCCGGCGCGGCTGTTTCCGCGGCATCGGCATCGTAAACCACCACGCGGATATCGCCGATGGCCGCCGCGCCCCAGAGGGTCGGGACGCTCTCACTGAGGACCTCCGCTTCGTGTCCTTCGCTGCGCATTCTGGCGGCGAAGATCTCGGCCTCCTCGAGGTTGTTGAAATGGCGTTCCATGGATGGCGGGATACTAACATCAACCCGGCCGTTCCGCCACCGGGGAGCCGGACACTAACGCTTGTAGGAGAGCAGCGCAGTGCCCAGGTCGGCCACCTCGGGATAGAGGAACTCCCGGCCCTCGTAGTTGCGGAGGAGGATCTCGCCGTCGTCGCCACGCACCACGTAGTTCGGATTGAGGGGGATCTTCCCGCCGCCGCCGGGGGCATCGATGACGAGTTGGGGAATGGCGTAGCCGGAGGTGTGTCCGCGGAGTTGTTCAATGATCTCCAGGCCCTTGCGGGTGGGGGTGCGCAGGTGGTTGGAGCCCTTGATCAGGTCGCACTGGTAGAGGTAATAGGGTCGGGCGCGGCAGAGGAGGAGTTTGTGGACGAGGGCGCGCTGCACATCCACGGTGTCGTTGACGTCCTTCAGGAGGACGGATTGGTTGCCCAGGGGGATTCCCGCATCGGCGAGGCGACCGAGGGCGTCGCGGACTTCGCTGGTCAGTTCGCGGGGATGGTTGGTGTGGATGGAAATGAAGAGCGGGTGGAATTTGCGCAGCATGGCGCAAAGCTCCGGGGTGATTCGCTGGGGAAGGAAGATGGGGATGCGGCTGCCGATGCGGACGAACTGGATGTGTGGGATGGCCCGCAGGCGGGTGAGGATGCGTTCGAGGCGATTGTCGGAAAGGAGGAGGGGGTCGCCACCGGAGAGGAGGACGTCGCGCACCTCCGGGGTGTTCTCCAGATATTCGAAGGCGGCTTCCCACTGCGTTTCCAAATGCTGATCGCCCACGCCGGAGACGACCCTGGAACGGGTGCAGTAGCGGCAGTAGGAGGCGCAGCGATCGGTGACGAGGAAGAGGACGCGGTCGGGGTAGCGATGGACGAGCCCGGGGACGGGCATGTGGCTGTCCTCGCCGCAGGGATCGCTCATCTCGCCCGGGGTGTCGAAGGTTTCCTCGATGCGGGGAATGACCTGGCGTCGAATGGGGCAGTTCGGATCGTTGGGGTCGATCAGGTTGAAAAAATGGGGAGTGACGGCTGCGGCGAGTTTGGTTCCGGTCAGGAGGATGCCGGCCCGTTCCTCCTCACTGAGGGTGATGCGCGATTCCAGGTCCTCGAGGGACTGGACACGATTCTTGAGTTGCCACTTGGGGTCGTTCCAATCGGCGGGCGAAACCTCGGGCCAGTGTCCGGGGGCGGGTGAGCGAAAGGCAATCTCCGCCTCGTAGTCGAATTTGGTCATCAATGAAATCTGGGGGACTCTAGAGGAACCTTCGATCTTGTCAAAAGCGGGTTGACACTCTTACGGAGATCTATATAGTTCAATTCACTTAGCTATTAAGTTTTAAAAAATGTTTTCACAAGCTTTACGTGACATCGCTCGGCGTTCCTACACCGAGATCTTGGAGGCTCTCAAGCGTTCCGACGGCATGGCAGTCTCAGAGCTCTCTAAAGAGTTGAGTATGAGTTACATGGGGGTGAAGCAGCACTGCGTGAACCTTGAGAAAAGGGGGTATTTGGAGACCTGGAGGGTGCCGAGGAGTCAGGTGGGACGGCCGGAGAAGCTCTATCGTTTGACGGACAAGTGTGACGAGCTGTTCCCGACGGCGGGAGCTGGCCTGACCTTGAGCGTGATGCGGGGGGTGCGGCAGATGTATGGCGAGGCGGCCCCGGAGAAGCTTCTGATGCACCATTTTGAGGAGCAGCGCATGGCGTGGGCCCCCAAAGTGACCGCGGCGCAGGCTCTGGTGGAGCGGGTGACCCGCCTGACGGAGTTGCGCGATGCGACGGGGGCCTTCAGCCGTTGTCGTTACGATGCGCAGGATGGGTTGCGGATTGAGGAGTATCACAATCCCTTGGAGTCGATTTTCCGGGAGTATCCGAATGCCCAGCGGATGGAGCTGCAGATGATGGAGCGCCTCCTGGGCACGAAAGTGAATCGGCGGGAGGTCTCTTCCGGCAAGGGGCGTCAGCGCATCGTGTATGAAGTGGCGACACTGGGAACGATCAATCGAAACACCAGTCCGACCAACACCGCTGTGGCAGATCGCAGTTCGGCCATCAGCAATCCCCTCAACAAGACGGTATTGGAAGGTTGATCAGCTTCCGATCTGGGTTTCCAGACCGAGGTCGGGAGCCATCCCGTTCTCGAGTGCCTTGCGGTAGAAGTCGAGGGCGTCCTTTTTCTTGCCTTCGCGGATGCGGAGGATGCAGAGATTTTTGTAGGGCTCGCTGAGGGTTGGGTCGAGTTGTACGGCGTCCTGCCAGTGCCTTTCGGCGTTGGCGATTTCGCCGATGGCCCCGGCGATGCTGCCGATGAAGACATGGGCCTTGGCGTTGTCGGGGTCGTGGGAGAGGCATTCCTCGAAGGCCCGTCGGGAGAACTGGTATTCGCCGAGTTTATAGTAGCTCGCCCCGAGCATGAAGTGGGCGTAGGGGATGTCGGGGCGCAGGGTGATGACATCGTTGAAGCATTGAATGGCGAGGGCCGGATCCTCGTTGCGAAGGTGAACGACGCCGAGGTTGATCGTCGTGGGGACGTGTCCGGGGTATTCATCGAGGATGGATTCAAAAAATTCCCGGGCGACAAGGAAGCGTCCGTTGGAATAGGCCCGTCTGGCGAGGCTGCTTTTGACGTTGATGCTCTCCTGAAGTTCGTTGTCGGCCCGGCGCCGGACTTCGGGGGAGGCGTGATTGTCGAAGATGAATTCGCCGTCGATGACGCGGTTCTCGACCAATTTGGCTTCCTCCGGGGTCAATTCGACCTCCTGGCCGCCGAGCATCTCGAGGGCACCCCAGACCTCAGGGTCTTCGATGGCCTTGCGTTGGATCGTTTCCACCAGAAGTTCCTGGGCCTTGCGGCGGCGGTTCTGGACCTTGAGAGTACGGTCGATGATGCCCTGCAGAACGGCGATCTCCTCCCGGGATCGTTCATCCACGGCGGGGCCTTCCTCGGCCAGCATCTTTTTTTCGGTGCGGAGGCGTTCTTCCAGTTCCGTCAACCGTTGGGACTGTTGATCATGCTCGGTGTTGAGCTGGATGATCCTGGCCTTGGCAATGGCGAGCTGGCTTTTGGCCTCGATGAGATCCTGGGCGGTGCGGTTGTTGTCGGCGGCGACTTCCTCGAGACGGGTGCGGGCCTCATTGAGGTCCTGGCCGAGGTCCATGTTTTGTTTGATGAGTAGTTTGACGCGGTCGGTCTCGTTCAGCTTGAGGAGGGTAGCCATGTGGTCCCGTTCCTTGAGGAGTTCGCCGCGTTCTTCCTTGAGGTCGGCGATCTCGGCGTGGGACTCCTTGAGTTGCTGGGACAACTCGGAGATCTGCACGTTGGCCTTGGCGAGCAGGCGGTCCTTTTCGGCGGCGAGGGCCTTCATCTGCCTTACCTGCTCCATCAGTCCGCGCACCGCCTCTGCTCCGGCCTTGTTCTGCACATTGAGATTGTTCTCCAAGACTGCGGCGCGGTTGATGGCGGCGTCGCGTTCGGCAATGAGGCCGTTGATCTTGGTTTCGGCGGTCTTTTTCTGGATCTCGCTCTGGTGGAGGGCGGCGGCCATGGCCTCCCGTTCCTGTTGGACCTGCGCGATGCGGGTGTTCAGAGCCTCGACTTCTCCCTGCAGGGGGGCGCGGGCGAGGCGGCTGCGTTGGGTTTCCAGGTCGGCGAGGGCGCGGCGCAGTTGGGCGGAGTTGGCGTCGCGATCGTTGGCGGTGTTCTTGAGTTGCTGCTCCAGGGCACCGATCTGTCGTTGGAGGTTGGCGATGTTTCGTTCCTCGTCGGGAGTGAGTGGCTTGATGCCGACGGTCGGCCGGTTTGCGGGGGTGCCGGGTCCTTCCAAGACAATGCCCTCCAACTTTTGCTCCTCGGCGTTCTGCTCTCGAAGAGCCTGGTCATGGATCTTGTCCATGGAAGTGCGGGTGGTGTCCTGCCGGCCCTTGACGAGTTCCGGTTTCCACTCGGGATGATAAATACCGACCGTGTCGAAGAGGCTGGCGGCCTTTTTGTAGTGATTGAAGGCATCGAGATATTTCTCGGCCTTCTCGGCATCCTCGGCTTCCCTGATTTTGAGCCAGGCTTGGAAATAGACATCGGAGGGGTCGAACTGACGCAGGTCGGCCTCTTGGCCCCGGACATGGGGACAAACGCCGACGAGCGCTGCGACGGCGAAGAATGCAGCGAAAGACCGTAGGTAGGTGGTCATGGGGCGGGGACCCTAAAGCAAGAATGCCCGCTAGAAAAGCCTGAAACCCCCTGCTCCAATCCCGTCACTTCGGGGGATTCCTCCGTCAAGGTCGGGGGGGCGGGGCCTCCGCGCGAGGAGCAGGACGGATGGGTGCCCGTGCCTGATGGGGATGATTTTTGCCCCCGAACAGCCCAATTCCGCTACGGCGCGGGGAGGCGGGCCTCCAAACGGAAGAAGGCCCGCGGTTCGAGTTCGGGTGGCACGGGGACGCGGAGGACAACGTTGCCCGCAGGGTCCGGGCCGCTCACGATCTGGGGGGCCGTGGTCAGCGGCAGCCAGTCGGCGTGTAGCGTCAGGGATGACTGGATCTCGACCTCCACGTCGGAGGCGTTGAGGTTGAAGGGGAGTTCCACGAAGTGATCCCCGTTGACGGTGGTGATCCGCATGGGGGTTTGAGTGTCGGCGTGGTGGGGGTCGGAATTGTGCAGATACTCGAAGACATTGAGGCGGCCGTCGCCGTCTCCATCGGAGAGCATCGACCAGGGATGGCCGTCGTTGAGGTCCGGAAATTCCCTGACTTCGGGGAAGTGGGTGATCGCCCAGCGAAGATAGGATGGGCGTTCGGCGAGGAGCTCCTTCGGCACGAGCGGTTGCCCCAGCGCGGCCTGCCATCGGGCCAGGGCGGGGCGGTCATCACCGCCATCCCCATCGTAGAGGCCGATGTCCCGGAAATACTGGGCGAACTGGCTGAAGAGCAGGGCGGTTTCGTTGTTGTCCGCCACGGCGAGGTCGTGGGCGCCTTGCCAGAGGTAGTCGTTGTCGCGAATGGCCCAATTGACGATGTACTCCACGGGGTGGTCGGTTTTTTCCAGGGAGTAGAGGAGATTTTTGAGGTAATCATCCTGCTTGGTTGGGGAGGCCAGGAATGGGCGTTCGAGAATTTGGTAGGGATCCGCACTGTAGCCGTTCTCGGAGATGGCGATGGGTTTGCCCGCCCCGCCCGCCCGGGCAATGTTCTCGAAGAGCGAGTCATACATCGAGGCGTTGATCGTGTAGGCGTTGTATTTGCCGAAGTGCGGGTAGTTGGAGAGCCCGAGGATGTCCATGTAGGGGAGTAGTCGGGAGAGTCCCTCGACCTGTTCCTCGAAGACCCCGTATGCTTGTTCGTCGAATTTGTAGGGCACGCCGTACTCATCCTTGATGAAGGAGGTTGAGGAAATCGAGATGACCTGGGGAATGTCGCTGTAGCGCGGGTCCGCCTTGAGGCTCTCGTAGATAAACTTCATGAGGTCCACCAGCTGATCGTAGCGTTCCCGGTCCTCGACGAGGGTGGCGCTCGCTTCCAGGGCGGTGAGGAGGTAATCGGGTTGGAAAAACTCGATGATCCGCATGCAATACTTGAGGTAAGCGCTCTTCACCTCCGGAGCATTGAGGGGGAGGGTGTCCCATGGTGGAGGGGGGTAGCGAAGTCCGTCGGCCTTGACCACCCCGTCGGGAACGCGAACGAACTCGGGTCCTGAAAAGCCACCCTTCTCGAAATAGAATCCCTCCGCCTCGCCCCAATAGGCGGAGATATGGCTGCGCGGGTTGCCGATCGGACTGATCGCCACAACGAGCGGTTGGTTCTGCACCACGGATTCCCTGAGCGAGTTCAGTTCCAGGAGGACTTGCTGGTGGTAGGGAGGGGTGGGAGAGGTGAAATCGTCGGCGAGGGCCTCCACCCAGGGGATGCCGACATCGATTTGGAGGCAGGAGATGTCGCTGTTGGCGGCGAGCCGCGGGAGCATCCAGGAGAGGACCGCGTCCCGCTGCTCCAGAGTGTCCGACCGGTCGAACTGGGTCTGGGAGAAGCCCATGCGGAAGGAGCGGGTGTCAGGTGGGGGGATGCGCCACCAACCCCGTTCGTAGGCCAGGTTGCGAAGCGTCTTGTAGGCGGTCTTGGGCTGATCGTCGTGGGTGCGCAGGCCCAGCGAGGTGTGAAACCTGGAGCGTTTTGAAGGGTCTGCGCTGGTCGCGGGATCAAACAGTTGCTTGACGCTCATGAAGGGAATGTGATCCGCGTGGCGATCCCAGAATTCAAAGATTGCGCGGAGGGACTGACTTTGCTTGGTCTCCGAACTAAAGACTGCGGGAAGGGAAGGATAGGCCACATCGATCAGGAAGACCGGTTGATCGGGAAGGAGGGCCAGAGTTGCTTCCAGATCGTTCTGCAGGTATTCGGGTTCGATGATGCTGAAGTCATCAAGATGCGGTTGGAAGCAGATGCCCGCGGCGTCCCCGGCTTCCAGTTGGGCGAGGAGGATGGTGGCGGTGGGCGGTCGCAGAAGAGCGAAGGACGACGCGGTTTGGAAGACCGGGAGATCCTCTCCCCAGAGTGATTCGGCATGCGCTTTGAGGGCGTGGAAGGTGCCCAGGTGAGCCGCCCAGAAGCCGGGATCCGGGTAAGTGTCGTGGATGAGATCCAAGGGTTCCCCGAGCTGAAGGGAATGGAGTGCTTCCCGGTCGATCATGGTGGCGAGGAGGTCGAGCCATGCGGAGAATCGATTCACGACCAAAGGATCGTTGGGGCCGAGCGTTCCAGCGTTGATCTGGGTCTGGAGATCCTCGGGAAACCTGGTTTGGCCGTTTTCGAAGGCGCTGACCACCAGAGCGCTTTTCAGGCCGGCCGAGGCATAGCTGTTGACGGCGGTCAGCAGTTGTTGGAAGTCGGGCCCGTCGAAGGTTCCGGCGGTGGTTTCGAAATTTCCCCAAGTGAGGCGAATTGGCGCGACTTCGATTCCCAACTCCGCGAGGTAATGGGATGCCCACTGGCCCGAGGCCGGGGTTTGGAAGCTGTCGATTCCGATGGTCCGGTTCCCTTTCGGGGCGATCTCGGGATAGGTCAACATGGTCAGGTCGTTGGGATCATTTCCCCAAGAGACGAGCGGTGGGTGGGGGGTGATCGAGCAGGTGCGGACCGGCTTTTCCCGGTCTCCATAGTGATCCCGGTCGATATCGGTGTAGAAGGTGTGGAGGGAGGAAAGAGCCGGGTCATCCGGTGCGCAGTCCTCAAGGTCGGGCACCCCGTCACCATCGCTGTCGAGTTCCGGGGGAAATTGGTCGGGACGCCGGATGAACATTCCAACGAAACCACCACCCGGGTGCAGGGAGAGGGAGAGGGTGGAGGAGGCGGTCAATCCGACGTGCTCGGTCCGGGCGAGGGTGGTTTGGTCCTGATCTCCCAAGGTCACCGCGTCGTAGGTTCCATCGTGTAGGAAGGAGAGGGGAAAGGATGGGAAGGCACGGGACTGGGATTCATCACCATTGATCAGGAAGAGATACCAGTTGTCGCCCTTTCGTCGTGCCATCGCCACGAGTTCTCCGAGGCGGCTGTCGTCGAGGATGCGGGTCTCGTCCCAGATCGTGGGCATCTGATAGATCACATCGACGGCATTCGTCACCGCGAGATAGCGCTCGGGATGATCGGGCCAGTGGGTGAGGGGCGAAGTGAAGATGCCAGCGGTTGCGAGTTGATGGGCGAAGGTTGTCGCGCCGAGAAGGGACTGGTCGAAAACGACCGGCGAGCAATCGGCGGGACCCGGCACGAAGCGGGTGAAGGGGAGGATCGCATTGTGGCGGGCCGGGACGGGCGTGGCTCCGGCGAAGGCTCCGGCGGTGCCGCGCACGCCCTCGCGTGTCATTTCGTGGGGGAAGGTGCGGCATTCCCCGCTCGATTTGCTTCCGCCGCCGAGATTGATCATGAGTTGAAAAATTCCCGCCTCAATGAGCGCTTCCCGATAGGTGGCGAGCACCTCCTCGGACTCGCTGCCGACGTGGTCCAATTTGACCCCCGCCGCACCCACCGCCTTGGTCCAGAAGAAAAAATCGCCGCGTTCCTCGGGATCGACGATTTCAGCCCAGTTTTTGGCCACCCAGACTCCGACCTGGCGTCCGTCGGTGCGTCCATAAATGCAGAGCCTTGCGAGGCGCGTGTATTTGTCCTCATCCTCGGTGGGGAAGCTGGTCTCCCAGCCTTCGTCGACGAGGATGTATTCGAAGCCCAAGGTTTGTGCGTAGTCGATGTAGCGCAGGTAGGATTCGTAGGGGAGGGGCGGTCCGTGGGGAGCTCCTCCCCAGCCGAGGATGCGTCCCGGTTTGATCCAGTGGCTTTCGACGCCACCCGGCAGCGAGAGCGGTTTGGGCGAAGGGCAAAGATTGCCGAAGACGTCGGAGTTTACCAAGGCATCCAAGGTGGAAGTGGAAAGAGTGACGCGCCAAGGGGAGGAAAAGCCGCCGGTTTTCGACCACGTCTGGTCGTCGAGAAACACGCTGCGGACGAGTGTCGAACCGCCCGCGTCCAGATCGAAGGTCATTCCGGAGTATTCAAAAAGGGCTGCTTCGCCGAGCAAAAGATAGCCTGCCTCGTCGGGAAGTGAAACGGTGATCGGGCCACCCGCATCCGTATCGACCGTCCCGATCAGCGCATCGCGGTAGGTCTCGTCGTAGGTGACGGTGTCGGGTTGATACCACACCCGGGATCCCGGGAGCAGGTTCCAACCGGTTTGCTCCCCGCTGACGGAGCGTGCCACGTTCCCGGGAATTCGATAACGGAACCCGACCCCGTCGTCGAAGAGGCAAACATCCATGATCAGTTCGGAGTCGCCCACCCCGACCCGTGTTGCGGTCAGAAGATACTGATTGCGATGATCCGTGGCGCTCGCGGAGACGCCCATCTGCGGATAGGTCTTCAGACTTTCGGTAGGAGCGGAGGCGATCAGGAACTGGATCCCTCCGCCGAGGTCGATTCCGTCGATGGTGATGCCCATGGGTGACGCATCGAGCACCAGGGCTCCATTCCGATGCAACGAGTAGGTCAGCCCGGCTTGCGGAGTGATGGAGATTTGCGGCGCCGGGCTCGCGAGCTCCGGCAGGAGGCTTGCTCGTGGAAGGCTGGGCTTGTTCGTGGCGGCGACTATCGGGCATTGTCCGGGGGTGCTATTTTTGGATCCAGACCAGCAGGACCGGGTTGAACACGCTGGCGTAGGCCCATTCGCGTTCCGGCTTCACGAAGTGTCGCCAATTCCACTCGAGGAAGGCGCGAAGGACCCTCCTCGGGCCGGCTGCGCCTGTCGAGCTGAAATGTCCGTTCACGGACAGGGGGCGGAGGGAGGAAAATGCGCCGCTTTCGACGAAGTCCCTGCGGAGTGAAGTCATCGTCGCCAAGCTAGATGCTCCGGGGCCGTGCAGTATCGGGGCACTGTGCGTCAGGTCGAGAGGGCATAGGCGATTGCCAAAAACGGCAAGGATTCCGCCGCCCGGCTTGCAGACCCGGGCGAGTTCACCGATCCGGCGGGCACGGCTTCGGGAATCCTTCAGCAGCGGGCCGAGTTGGCCGGAGAAGACCAGATCGTAGGAGGCGTCGGACAAGGTCATGTCCTCGAGATTTTGCGGCAACACGGTCGGCGTCCCGGCAAGGTGAGACAGGTCGGTCCCTTCCTCCACGAGAAGGTCGCAGATCCAACCCTTGCCACGCAGATGGAGCGCCTCCTCTTCATTGTCCGGTTGGAGCTGGAGGCATCGGCGGACTGGTTCATGCTCCACGTCGGCCAGCAGGTCCTCGAGGAGGGGGAGGAGGAATCGCTCCAGCCAGCGGGAACCCTCACTTGCCATGGCGGGAGGGATCGTCGCCGGTCTGGCAGAGGGCTCCTTCATTATCGGGACATGTGGATGTGGACGACGATCCACGGATTGAAGAAGGATCCATGGAGGACCTTGAGCGAGGAGGTCATGCTGAAGAGCGTTCTGACAGGCAGGCTGATCAGGCGCCCCTTGAGTGATCGTCCGCTGCGGAGGAATCCCCAGTAACCCTTCGACGGCAGAGCGTTGACGGAGTGGCAACCCGCCTTGAGAAACAACTTTCTGTAGTCTCCCGTGGAGAGCAGAAACGGGGCCATGGAAACATTGCATCTGGGAATGTGCTTCCCCTGTGTGCGGCCGTGGAAAATATCGAGTGGGAACAGGCGGTTGGGGCTGGCCATGAACAGTTGCCCGCCCGGCTTGGTGACTCGAACCATTTCGTTGGCCAGAAGCTGGCGTTCCTCCAGGTAGTGGTCGGTCACCTTGTAGGAATCGCCCTCCACGCCGATGTGGGGGAAGACGCAACCGCAGTAGATCAGGTCGAAGGTGTTGTCCGCAAAGGGCATGTGCAGGCCGTTGGCCAGGAGGAGCCGATTGGGATACTTGCGCAGGGTCCAGAGGCGGGTGCGGTTGCCGTTGTCGATCCCCATGGTGGAGAATCCCTCGTCGGTCAGCAGATCGATATCAATGCCGGTGCCACAGCCCAGGGAGAGGACCTGGAGCGGTTTGTTTCCCCGCGAGGTGTGCCTGAGAAATGTCGGCAGCCAATAGTTGTTGGTGGCGTCCCGGATGCACTCGTCCTCATAGAGCAGTTCCTCCTCCTGAATCTCGTCGGGAAAGCGGTCGCCGACGATCAGATCGGCGATTCGGTCCTCGAAGCCAAAGGATGCCTCGCAGTGAGGACACCGAATTTGGTCGCCTTCCACGAAGAGTTGCTCCTTCTGGCAACGCGGGCACAGGATCTCCACCGGGAACTGCAGAAAGTCCTGAAGGTTGGGTGCGTTCATCATTCGCCGGCATGAAGATCACTCCCGGGTTCGGGGAGCTGGAGCGATCAGCGGAGCGATTATCCCCATCCCGCCGCAAGGGGCAAGGCTTGCTGCAATTTTCAGTTTCCCGGGGTGCCGGAAAAGTCGGTGGAGAGATCAGGGGGCGGTGGGTTGTGAGCGGCCATTTCTCCGTCCGCTCTCGCCACAGAAGCGGCAAAGTGCGCTTTCCGGAATTGGTTGACAGGGAGTCAGGTCATCTGGACGGCCTCATCGTCGCGCCAGTCTTCGGCCACGGCGTCCCGTTCCGACAAGATCGGCGTCTTGATGGGCCAGGGAATGGCAAAACGAGGATCGTTCCATCGGACGATCTTTTCTCCCGCAATGTGTCGGGGCCGGTTGACCGCGTAGATCAGGGTGGCGTTCCTGCTGGTGGTGAGAAAGCCGTGCGAAAAGCCCTCCGGAATGTACAGAGCCTGAGGATTCTCTCCGGATAGCTCGAAGGATTGCCACTCGCCGTAGGTCGCGGATCCCGGCCGAAGGTCCAGGATCACATCCCAGACCTCCCCCTGAAGGACACGGACGAGCTTGGCCTGTGGTTGCGGCGACTGGTGGTGCAGTCCGCGGAGAACCCCCTGCGTGGACTGAGAAACATTCCACTGGAGCCACTCGAGGCCATGGAGGGAAAACTCCCGGCAAAGCTCGGGATCGGCCAGCACCTCGTACCACCCGCGGTCATCGGAAAACCGTTGGCGAGGAATCAGTTTGGGGTGGTCCATGCGGATGGGAGTGAGTGGAGCAGAGGGTTGTTGGGCGGGCCGGGGAGTGGGGATCGGGGACGGTGCTAGAGGCGTTTTCCCTTTGGGATGCGCAGCCATTCATCGACCTCGGGGAGGGCCAGGCAGTTGAGGACATCCTCGCGGCGGAGCCAGCCCTTGCGGGCCACGCGGACGCCGAAATGGAGGTTTTGGAGGTGGGAGGCGTGGTGGGCGTCGGGGTTGATGGCGCATTTGACGCCCTTGTCGCGGGCCCGGTGCCACCAGCGCCAGTCCATGTCCATGCGCTTGGAGGAACAATTGAGTTCGATGACCGTGCCGGTGGCGGCGGCGCAGTCGATGATCTTGTCGTGGTTGATGGCATAGGCTTCGCGGCGGAGGAGGAGGCGGCCGGTCATGTGGCCGAGCATGGTGACGTGGGGGTTCTCCATGGCGCGGATGACGCGTTTCGTCATCTCATTTTCGGAAAGGCTGAAGGAGGCGTGCACGGAGGCCACGCAGTAGTCGAGTTGGGCGAGGAGGTCGTCGGAAAAATCCAGCGTTCCGTCCTTCAGGATATCGACTTCTGATCCGGCGAAGATGCGGAAGCCGGGGTAGTCCTTGTTGAGGGTGCGGATGGATTGGATTTGCTGGAGCAGGCGTTCCTCGTCGAGGCCGCGGGCCTGGAAGGAGGATTTGGAGTGATCGGAGATGCCGAGGTAGTCGAGGCCGAGGTCGATGGCCGCTTCGACCATTTCTTCAAGCGTGGAGCGACCGTCTGATTCGGTGGTGTGGTTGTGGAAGGTGCCGCGCAGGTTTTCCTGTTCAATCAGTTTGGGCAGAAGGCCGGCCGAAGCGGCCGGGAGCTCGCCGCGGTCCTCGCGGAGTTCGGGTTCGATGTAGGTGAGGCCGAGTTCGCGGTAGATGTCCCCCTCGGTGGTGATGGTGGGGGTGGGATCCTCGCGTTTGGCACCTTCCACCGGGGCCAGATGATATTCGTTGAGGGTGAGGTTCTGTTTCAGGGCGAGGCGGCGCAGGGCGACGTTGTGCTCCTTGCTGCCGGTGAAATAGAGGAGGGCGAAGGGGAACTCCGCATCGGAGACGGCGCGAAGGTCACACTGCAATCCCTTGGCGAGGCGCACCGAAGCCTTGGTGTCGCCCTGGGCGATGATCTCCTCGAGGCCCTCGCGGCCGGTGAACCAGGAGATGACCGCGGCGGGGTCCCTGGTGGAGACGAGGAAGTCGAGGTCGTGGACGGTTTCCTTGGCGCGACGGTAGGAGCCGGCCACGGCGACGCGGGTCACGGCGGGATGCTGCCGCAACTCGCCGAGGATCAGTTCTGCATCAAGGCCGGCCTGGGCGAGGACATAGCGGCCCGCAAAGCGTTGACGTTGGTCGATGGCGGTGAGAATTTTTGAGGCGGTCTTCTCTCCGAATCCGGCGAGGGTGGCAACCTGGCCGGACTCACAGGCCCGTTGGAGTGCGCCAAGGGAGGCGATGGCGAGTTTTTCGTAGAGGATTTTGATCTTCTTGGGTCCTAGGCCCGGAAGCTCGAAGAGTTCGAAGAGGGCGTCGGGAAACTCCGCCTTGAGATCCTTGTGAAACTGCAGGGATCCGGTGGTGGCAAGTTCGTGCAGTTTTTGCTGCAGGGCATCCCCGATGCCCTTGATGCCCTTCAGGTCGTCCTCGGCGGCCCGCCGGACGATGTCGCCCTCGAAGGAGCGGACGGTTTCGGCGCCATTGCGGTAGGCGCGAATCTTGAAGGGGTTCTCGCCCTTCAATTCAAGAAGGAGGGCAATGTCATCCAGAACGTCGGCGAGCTTGTCGCGGGTGATTTCGGCCATGGGGGGATAAGTCACTTCAAAATGAGATCGGAGACGACCATGCGGTGGTCGGATTCCGGGATGGACACGACGGTCGAGCGGACAGGCAGGAATTCCCGCGAGACGAAAATGTGGTCGAGGCGGAGGATCGGCAGGCGGCGGTGATAGGTGTTTCCCCAGCCGGTTCCGGAGGCGTCGAAGGAATCGACGAAGCGATTGCCAAGCATGCGATAAACGGAATCGTTGGCGGGGGCGTTGAAGTCGCCGGCGATGATGGCCGGTCGGTTGACGGAGTCGGAGGAGTTTTTCAGGCGATCGAGGGAAACGCTCAATTCGATGCGGCGGAGGGCGCGATTCCGGCGGTGGGTGCGCCAGCAATCGCGGGACCAGAGACGCAGGTCGGTGGAGGCGGCCTGCAGATGGAGGTTGATGAGTTCCACCCGTCGGCCGTTGGGGAGGCGGGCGGTGACCTGTTGGCTACGAAAGACCTGGTTCTTGAATTGCCGTTCGATTTCTCCGCGGACGATGATGCCGCAACTCTTCTCGGCATCATAGCGGTAATCGCCCTTTCCCTGGTAAAGGGAGTCATTGAGTTGGCGGAGCCGGTAGGGATGGGGGATCTCCTGGATGAAAATGATGTCGGGTTGGTATTCCTCGATGTCGGCGGAGAAGCTTGCGGTGGAGGAGGACCAGTTGATGGAGGCGACGCGGATGACGACCCGGCCATCGTGGCGTTGGGGGGTGCCGGGCTCCGGGGAGGGGTGGCCGATGCGCCCGAGCGAACGGGTTTCGTCGGCCAGGGCGAGGATGGAGAGGGCCCACACGCCGCTGGTGAACAGGGCGAGGGGAGCGCGGAAGAAGAGGAAGGCACAGCTGGAGAGGAACAGTCCGAGGCCGCCCCAGATCCAGACCGGAAAGAGGGTGAAGGCCGCGAACATGTCGGGCTGGCGCGTGTAGAGCGCCATCGTTACGAGGTGAAAGCCTAGGGAGATCACCACCAGTGAGACGCCGAACGCCTTTCTCCGGGGACGGTACATGTCGGTGGCTAGGACTTCAGTTTTCCTTCAAAGATCCGCACCGCTTCCTTGACGAGCGGATCGTCATGAAAGGCGTCGAGGGTCGGCGGGGCCGGCTCGGGGCTGGTGGGGGTCTCGATGGCGGGTGAGGAGGCAGCAGGTGGATCCGGGGTCGGTTCGTCCGGGCGGGACTCCGGGGCGTTTTTGATCAAGGCGCTCAGGGCGTCCTGGCCGCTCGACTTCTTGGGTTTCCGTCCGCCATTCGTGGGGGCCTCCTTTTTCGGTGGGGCGGTTGGTGCCGGTGCGGCCTGCGCGACAGCCGGGGCCTCTGCGGGGACGGGCTGGGATTCGGAAGAGGCGGGGGCACGTTCGAGAGCCTTGATGACGTCGCTGATGCGGAGTTCGTCGAGGCTCTGGATGGCGCGGATGAGGGCGATCTCGAAGTGCAGTTGCTTGTTGGATGCCCGGCGCATCTTTGCGTCGGCGTCGGCGAGTCGATCGAGCACGGCGAGGAGGCGGTCCTCGGTGACCTTGGCGGCTTTCTCGCGGATTTCGTTCCAGAGGGCTTCGGGAATGCCCTCGTTGGTGGCGTTGGGAGTGAGGCGGGCGATGAGAATGGCGCGGAGGAAGCCGGTCAGCTCGCCGAGGAGTTGGGAGAGGTCCTTGCCTTTTTCGAACTCGGTTTGCACCCGGGCGATGGCCTGGGAGGTGTCGCGATCAATGATGGCACCGGCGAGGCCGGCCACCGTTTCGCTGGAGGTGAAGCCGAAGACCTCCTGCACGTTCGTCTCGGTGATCTTGTTGCCACAGAAGGCGACCAGTTGGTCGAGCATGGACTGGGCGTCGCGCATGCCGCCGTCGGCGCCCTTGGCAATGGCCCAGGCGGCGGGCCCGTCGAGGGTGATGCCCTCGAGGTCGGACATGTGCTGGAGGTGGGCGGCGATGATGTCGGTGGGGATGGGGCGCAGGTCAAAGCGCTGGCAGCGGGAAAGGATGGTGGGGAGGATCTTGTTGGGCTCGGTGGTCGCGAAGATGAACTTCACGTGGGGCGGAGGTTCCTCGAGGGTCTTCAGCAGGGCGTTGAAGGCCGCGTTGGAGAGCATGTGGACCTCGTCGATGTAGTAGATCTTGAAGCGTCCGCGGGCCGGGGCGTAGTTGACGGTGTCGCGGAGTTCGCGGACCTGCTCGACGCCGTTGTTGGAGGCTCCGTCAATCTCGAGGACATCGAGGGAGCGGCCCTCGGCGATTTCGATGCAGAGGTCCTCGTCCGGATCGAAGTCGATCTTGGGGCCGTCGGAGCAGTTCAGGGCCTTGGCGAAGATCCGGGCGGTGGAGGTTTTGCCGGTGCCGCGGGGGCCGACAAAGAGGTAGGCGTGGGCGAGTCGCTCCTGGTCGATGGCGTTGCGGAGGGTCTGCACGACGTGATCCTGCCCCAGCACATCCGCAAACGATCGCGGACGGTATTTCCGTGCAAAAACCTGGTAACTCATTTTCTGAAAGCGGGATGAAGGGGATCAAGGGTCTGCCCGCAGGGCCGCAGCCGTCTCTCCTGCCCCTAATGTAGGGAAGATCCGCCGTTTGTCAGCGATGAGTTTCGGGATTCTTGAGGGCGTGGAGGTGCGACCGGAGCTCTCGAATCAGCCTAGAACGCCCCCTTATAGACTCCGAGAACGGCGGCGAGGGTGCCGAGGCCGATGATGATGCCGATGACGGACCCACAGGGAAGGAGGCGGCGTTTGGCGACGGCCAACATGCCGCCCATGGCGAGGAAGATGACAATCTTGGCGATGACCCACCACGCGAAGCCGTATTGGAGTTTGGCAATCAGGCCGAATCCGGAGACGAGGATGAGGAGAAGGGCGACGCCGTGGAGGATCGTGCCGAGCTTTTTGCCGCCGTTGGCTTCAGAGGCGGCAACCGCGCCGAGGGCGGCAAAGAGGCTCATGACGCCGACGAGGTGAATGACTTTGTAGAGGAATGGGTCCATGGTGATTTGTTTGGTTCAGGTGGTGGAGAGATGGGGAATGGCGCTGAGAAGCTTTCTGGTGTAGTCGTGCTCCGGTTCATGGAAGACCCGCTCGGCGGGACCATATTCGACAATCTTTCCGGCGAGCATGACGGCGATGTTGTCGGCGAGGTAGCGGACCACGCTGAGGTCGTGGGAGATGAAGATCATGGTGAGATCCAGATCGGCGCGGAGCTTGAGGAGGAGGTTGAGAATTTGTGACTGGATGGAAACGTCGAGGGCGGAAACCGGTTCGTCGGCGATGATGAGTTTCGGTTCGGGAGCGAGGGCCCGGGCGATGGCGATGCGCTGACGTTGTCCGCCGGAGAACTCGTGGGGATATTTGCGCATGAAGCGCGGGTCGAGGCCGACCAGTTCCATAAGTTCGGCGATGGCCGAAAGGAGTTCGGCGCGGTTCTTCTTGAGCTCTGGTTTGCGCTGGAAGAGCGCTTCGGCGAGGGTCGAGAAGACCGTCATGCGGGGGTTGAGGGAGGCGTAGGGATCCTGAAAGACCATCTGGAAGTCGAGGCGCCGTCTCCGCACCATGGCCCGGGGCATGAGGCAGAGGTCTTCGCCCTGCAGAATGATGGAGCCGCCGGTGGCCCGGACCAATTGCATGATGGTGCGGGAGAGGGTGGACTTTCCGCAGCCGGACTCGCCGACGAGACCGAGGATCTCGCCTTTCTCGATGGAGAGGGAGACGCCATCGACTGCCTTGACGACCTTTCCGGTCTTGCCAGCCAAGGCTCCGCCCCGAACGGGGAAGTGGGTGTAAACATCGCGGAGTTCCAAGAAGGGCACGGCCATAGGAAAGCAGCATTTCGGATTTGGGAAATGCCAAAGTGCCGGAAAGAACGGGGTTGGCTTGAGGAACGTTCGATGCGGGGACCATCTGCCGTCAAAAAAGCCCGCCTCCCCGGAAGGGAAGGCGGGCGAAGATAAGACGGAAGTCCTGAGGGCTTAGAATGCCAAGCCGAAGCCGAGGACACCACCGTAGAGGTCTCCGTCGGTGTATTCGTAGGCGAGGTTCTTGTAGCGCTGACCTTCGACGCCGAGACGCACGTAGCTCTCGCAGTTGCCGAAGAGCACCGTGTTGTACTGGATGCCGAAGCCGGCTTCGAGGACGGGGGTGTCATCAGCGGCTTCGTTCTCGTCGTCATCACCGAAGAGGAAGGAGGCCCGGGCATTGACGTAGAAGTCGATGGCTTGAGTCAGCGGGTGGGTCAGCTCGATGCTGGCGGTCGGACCCCATCCGTCGTAGTTGACGTCGTAGCTGCCACCGTAAGTCTCTTGGAGGTCCAAATAGCGGACCCCTGCGGACCACTCACCCTGCCAGGAGCCAAGGGCGAAACCGCTGAACACCTCGAGGTCGTAGGATTGGATCTCGGGACCTTGCTCGTCGTTGCTACCGGAATTGTTGGTTCCGTCAAAGTTGAAGAAGCGGAAGCGCACGCCGAGGCAGCCACCGTTGTCGTAGGCGATGCCGAGGCGATAGGCCCACTCGAAATCCTGATCTTCGTAGCCACTGCTGTCTTCGCTATCTGCCTTCAGATAGAGCGCGGCGGCTTCGAAGGTCCAAGCACAACTGCTGGACGGGGCTGGGCCGGAGGCAACCGGCGGGGCGATGTATTCGCCACCGAGGGCGAATGAGGAGAGGCCGACGAGGGCCACCGACGAGCTCAAGAGCATTTTGGTCTTCATAACGGGCGCAAAATGGCGGGCCCAAGGACAATGTCACGCCTAAAAAACAGGGTTTTCTGAATTGTCTTCTCCTCTAAACTAGGGAAACTCCGGTGATCGGGTCCGGCTGGGAGGGCCCGATATTCCTCCTTTTCACCCGGGTGGGGGGCTCTAGAGTGCCCGCATATGGCGAAATCACCGGTGGTATTGATCATTCGTGACGGCTGGGGGGTGAACCCCGGCGGTCAGGAAACGGCAGTGAAGGACGGAAATGCGACGCTTTTGGCGAAGACCCCGTTTCACGACGTGATGCTGAAGCAGTATCCGAAGGGGTTTGTGAGCGCTTCGGGGCTCGATGTGGGGCTGCCGGCCGGGCAAATGGGGAACTCGGAGGTGGGCCACCTCAATCTGGGGGCGGGGCGGGGCGTCTATTAGGACCTGACCCGGATCAACAAGGCCATCGAGGACCGGGAACTGGCCTCGAATCCAGTGCTCGTCGATACCTTTGCGAGGGCGGCCGGCAAACGCCTGCATCTGATCGGGTTAGTTTCCGATGGAGGAGTGCACAGCCATCAGGATCATATCGTGGCTCTCGCCGCGGCGGCGAAGGAAGCGGGGGTGGAGGACATCATGTTGCACGCCATCACCGACGGGCGGGACACCTCGCCGACCGGCGGGGTGGGATACCTGAGTTCGGTGGAGGATCGATTGGCGAATTACGGGGCGAGGATCGCCACGGTGATTGGGCGCTACTACGCAATGGATCGCGACAAACGCTGGGAGCGGACCAAGTTGGCGTGGGATGCGATCGTGCTCGGAAAGGGTGAGGTGAAATCCGTATTGTCCAGTGAGGCGGTTGCCGAGAAATATGCCGAGGCGGACAAGACGGACGAGTTCCTTCCGCCGATGATTTTTTCCGAGGCGAACACGCAACGGGTGCGGGATGGGGACGTGGTGTTGATGTTCAACTTCCGGGCCGACCGGGTGCGTCAGTTTTCCGAGGCGATCCTGAATCCGGAGTTCGATGGCTTTGACACGGAAGTGAAGCCGAAGGTGCACTACGTCACGCTGACCGAGTATGACGAGACCTATGGCGTGCCGATTGTCTTCCCCTCGATCTCCTTGGCTCATGTGCTGGGCGAGGTGGTGTCGGCAGCCGGGAAGAAGCAGCTGCGAATCGCGGAGACGGAGAAGTATCCGCACGTGACCTACTTCTTCAACGGTGGGGTCGAGAAGCAGTTCGCCGGAGAGGACCGGGTCATTATTCCTTCCCCGAAGGACGTGCCGACCTATGACTACAAGCCGGAGATGAGTGCGCCGGAGGTGACCGCCACGGTGGTCGAAAAGCTGAAGGATTACGACCTGGTGATTCTGAACTTTGCAAACCCGGACATGGTGGGGCACACCGGGGTGGTGGAGGCGGCCATCAAGGCCGTGGAGACGATCGATGGTGCCGTGAAAGCGGTGGTGGAGGAGACGCTGCGACTGGGGGGGAAGTTGTTGATCACGGCGGACCACGGGAACTGTGAGTTTATGCGCAACGCCGATGGGTCGCCGAACACCGCCCACACCACGAATTTGGTGCATGCCGTCTACGTGGCGGCGGATGCGGCCGGGAAGAAGGTGCGGGACGGCATCCTGGCCGATGTGGCACCGACCCTGCTGGCAATGCTTGGCTTGGCGCAGCCCGCCGAGATGACCGGGAAGAGCCTGGTGGAGTAGGGAAGGGGAACGGCCTGCATCGATTTTGTCCGCCCGCTTTTGCGGTGATGCCGTTCATAGTCGATGATTGAAGTTCATCTTGGCTTTGAGCCGCCGAACCCGTGCAGTAAAACCCTCCGGCTCCGTCGGTGGAAGCGAGAGCTGGATATATTCGTCCTGCTTCTTGGCAAGGACGGCCCTTTCGAACTGTTCCCAAGTGATGGGCTTCCCAGCAGCATAAATACGTCCCTCGGCGTCGGCTGTATAGTGTCCTCGCTTGTGGCGCACATTCAGTGGGGCCGTGTCCAAAACTTGAGATCTCCTGAGGCCAACTGAAATTCAGCCTGTTGCGCACCTGTGATCACGACATCGAACGTGAAGGCATCCAGGGTCTGATTGGAACAGGCCTTGACGGAGCCGTGCGCAGGGTGGTGTGGGACCCGTGGCTGACGCTAGTCAGTCACGGTGACCCGATTCGCTCTTAGTTTTGGTCGGTGAGGCTTTTCAGGATCCTCTTCGCAAGAAGCTCATTGATCTCACGATGTCTCGGCACCGGCTCAGATCTTCCTTCCTGATGCAGGATTGTGATAAATATCACGCTTGGCCCCGTGGCGCATCAACTCGCACCCCGCATTCTCTAACTGCCGGACGAGATCCCTTTTTTTCAAGCGACCTCGATTTCAAGTTCCTCGACCTTCTTGATTCCGGGAATTGGGTCTCCGGAAAATAGGTCATACAAATCCTTCAAGTGCTGCTTGAGATCTTCCAGCGACTCCCCCTGCGTCCAATGGTCGGGGAAATCATTGAGGTAGCCGAGGAAGGCTCCATCCTTCTCGTGCCAGTGCGTAAACTTCACTTTCATCGATATTCCCAATGTAGCGCATCCCCGGAATTTGTCGATAGCGGACCTTATCCACGTTTATTGTCTAGGATGGTTTCCGGAGCGTCATCGGCGACGTGCTCGCCCGGGTGGTCTATTTGGAAGGGACGAGACAGGTCATCTATGGGGGCTGGTCATCTATGGGGGCTGGCTTTTTCGATGGTCTGTTGTTGGGACAGGGGCTGGAGGGCAAGCTGTTTTTGTTTGGTGAAATTCGCGTTTATTTTCCCGTCAGGAAGGCCTGATACTATCGTCATTTTAACAAGCTGAGAGGTGCTTGCTTTCCGGTTCTCCGAGTGGTCTAGGTGAGGGGATATGAAAACTGCATTCACCCTATTTGCTGTGTTTTCCTGCGTGCTTTCCACCTCCGCCCTGGCGGATGGATGGAAGACCCTCGCGGGATTCAATGACTCCGTGATCCTGAAAAAAGGGGAGACGGCGTTCATCGTTTCCGTTTCGGAAGAGATGGTCGTGCAATACGACAAGGACGCCTCCTGGCCGCCACGTCCGGTGCAATTCCGGTTGGGGGCGGATCGGGGCCACCATGGGTTCGGTCAAGGGAACACCGCATTCGGCAAACGCGCGGCGGTGGCCCCGACGGCGAGGAGTCCGTTTCCGCTCAGTGGTCCCTGCAAAATCTCCGTGAAGACCAACGGGGTGGTGACCATGAACGTGGTGTCCGCTGGTTCGGGCCAATAAGAGAGCCGCAGAGATCTCCAGAAAACGAGCCGGGGCACCTTCGAGAAGGTGCCCCGGTTTCTTGTTGAGTTTGGGCTCCTGGAGCCGCGATCCGCTGGAACTTGGTTTGTGTTGTGTCAGCGTCGCGGGTTGCGGGGCCTGTCGTCGGGGGCTTGACGGATGGGGTGGGCGGCTATGCAAACAAATCAGTAGTCCTCGACCGGGCTTTGGGTAGGGGTGTCGGGGGGGAGGGAGGCGCCGTCCTCGCCGAGGGTGTCGACGCGGAGTTTCCAAATGTCGTCGTTGATCTCCGCAAATTTTTCCGCCGAGAATCTGGTGGGTTTGTAGAGGGTCTTCTGGGTGCGGTAGACGCGCTCGAGGGCGTCGGAAAGAGCGGTGGCGGGAGCCTTTTCGATCTCGGCGAGAGCGAGGGGGGCGGCGGAAAGTTCGTGGCAGAGGAGGGCGAGGTCGCAGCCGGCTTCGATGGCCATGCGGGCTGCCTGGGATGTGCCGAATTGCTTGCGGATGGCGCCCATGTCGAGGTCGTCGGTCATGACGAGGCGCTCGTAGCCGAGTTGGTCGCGGAGGAAGCGGGTGACGATGTTGCGGGAGAGGGAGGAGGGGAGGTTGGGGTGCTCGGGATCGAGGAGAGGGAAGTGGATGTGGGCGAGGAGGATGGTGTCGAGCTCGGGCATGAGGGCGGTGTAGGGGAGGATGTCGGAGCGCATCAGCTCCTCCTTGCCGGCCCCGACCTGCGGGAGGTCGTGATGGGGATCGAGGGTGGCGCGTCCACCGGCGGGGAAATGTTTGGCGCAGCCGAGGATGCCCTGCTTGCGTTGGTAGCGGTTGAAGGTGCCGGCGTTGTTGATGACCTCCTGGTCGGTATGGCCCCAGCAGCGGCCGCGGAGGGCATTGGCGGCACCGGGGTGGTGGTCGATGTCGAGGACCGGGGCGAGGTTCAGGTTGATGCCGAGCATGCGCAACTGCCTGCCGGCGATCCAGCCGGCCTGCGCGATGAGAGTGGAGTTGCCTTTCGCCCGCAGTTGATCGGCGGAGGGGGGGGAGTGGCCGAAGGGGGCGGTGCGCCAGACCCGGCCGCCCTCGTTGTCGATGCAGATGAGGACGTTGGGGCCGCAGAGGTCGCGGAGATCGTCGGTGAGGGTTCGGGTTTGTTCGGGGGAGACGATGTTGCGGGTGAAGAGGACGAAGCCGCCGGGCATGACGGCGCGGTAGAGCGCGATGTCCTCCGCAGTGAGTTCCGGACCGGGAACGCCGAGGATGAGGAGTTGGTTGGGGCTCATGGTCCGGACCGAATCAGGCTGGAACGGCCGGTTTCATGTCGAGGGCCGCCTTGATGAAGCCCGCGAAGAGGGGGTGCTGCTTGTTGGGGCGCGACTGGAACTCCGGGTGGAACTGGGCTGCCACAAAGAAGGGGTGCGTGGGGAGTTCCACGATCTCCACCAGTCCCTCGTCGGCGGAGACCGAGGAAATGATGAGCCCGGCCTCCTGGATCTGGTCCTGATAATCGGAGTTGAACTCGTAGCGGTGGCGATGGCGCTCCCGAATGCGTTCAGCTCCGCGGTAAAGTTCGGAGGCCTTGGTGCCGGCGAAGACGATCGACTCGCAGGAACCGAGGCGCATCGTGGCACCGAGGTCGCTGATGCCCTTTTGCTCCTCTTGGAGGCAAATGACCGGATGGGGGGAGCTCTTGTCGAACTCGGTGGAGTTGGCCCCGGTCAAACCGCAGACATTCCGGGCATACTCGATGGTGGCCACCTGCATGCCGAGGCAGATTCCCAAGAAAGGAATGCCCGACTCCCGCGCATACCGAGCGGTCAGGATCTTGCCTTCAATGCCGCGATCTCCAAAGCCGCCGGGGATGAGGATGCCCTCGACGTCGCCGATGATCTCTGCGGCGTTGGTGGCGTTGATCGTTTCGGAGTCCACGCGGACGATGTTGACCTTGGTGGACCAGTGGACTCCGGCGTGGATGAGTGATTCGTAGATCGATTTGTAGGCGTCCTGCAGTTCGATATACTTCCCGACCACCGCGATGTTCACCTGGTGCTTGGGGTGGAGGAGGTTCTCGACGAAATGTTCCCAATCGGCGAGGTCCGGAGTGGGGGACTCGATGCCGAGGCGATCGACCACGAGGCGGTCGATCTTGTCGCGCCGGAGGTCGAGGGGGCATTCGTAGATGGAGTGTTCGACATCGCGGAAGGCGACCACGTTTTTCGCCTCCACGTTGCAGAACATGGCGATCTTGCGGCGGTTGTCCTCGTCGAGTTCGTGCTCGGTGCGGCAGATGATGATGTCGGGCTGGATCCCGATCTCGCGCAGCTTGGCGACCGACTGTTGGGTCGGTTTGGTTTTGATTTCTCCGGCGGCACGAATGAGGGGAAGGAGGGTGACGTGGATGAAGCAGACATTTTCGCGCCCGACCTCGAGGGAGAACTGACGGAGTGCTTCGAGGAAGAGGTGGCCTTCAATGTCGCCGACTGTGCCACCGATCTCGGTGATGATGACGTTGACGTCTGGATTCCGCTCGGTGAGTTCGTTGAGGCGCTTTTTGATCTCGTCGGTGACGTGGGGGATGAACTGCACCGTTTTGCCGAGGTAGTCGCCCCGGCGCTCGCGTTTAATGACATTCTCGAAGACCTGGCCGGAAGTGAGGTTGTTGAACTTGGTGAGAACGCAGTTGGTGAAGCGCTCGTAGTGGCCGAGATCAAGGTCGGTCTCCGCGCCGTCGTCGAGCACGTAAACCTCGCCATGTTGGAAGGGAGACATCGTGCCGGGGTCCACGTTGAGGTAGGGATCGAACTTTTGAAGGGTGACCTTGAGGCCACGGTGCTCAAGAAGGGTTCCAATGGATGCGGCGGCCAGGCCCTTTCCGAGGGAGGAGACCACGCCGCCGGTGACGAAGATGTATTTCACGCGAGGATTACTGGGTATTCAGGGTTTGCTGTAGGAGGAGGGATTCGATGAGGGGTATTTGATCCGGGCTGTCGAGACCGATCGCTTCGTGTGGCGTGACCACCACCCGAATGCGGATGCCGTTCTCGAGAGCGCGGAGTTGTTCGAGTCCTTCGGTCTGCTCCAGAAGGCTGGGAGGCCAGAGCACGAAATTCCCGAGAAAGTCGCAGCGGTATCCGTAGAGTCCGACGTGACGGTAGAGCACCAGACCTTCCGGTCGGGATCGACGGTGGGGGATGGCGCTGCGGGAAAAGTAGAGGGCGTCGCCATCATTATCGAGAACCACTTTCACGATATTCGGGTCGTCCATCTGGGACTGGTCGGTGATGGGGTTGGCGGCGGTGATCATGGCGAGGTCCGGGGACTGCGTCATGATCAGGGCGAGGTCGTCGACGAGGGCGGGATCGAGGAGGGGTTCGTCGCCCTGGATGTTGAAGACGTGGGTGAGGCCGGAAAACCGTGCGGCGGCCTCGGCGATGCGGTCGGTGCCGGAGGGATGGCCCGGCGAGGTCATGACGACCTCCGCGCCAAATCCTTGGGCGGCGTCGCGGATGCGTTCGTCGTCGGTGGCGATGAGGACTGCATCAAGTCGTTCGCACTTCAGGGCCTGCTCGAAGACATGCTGCAGGAGCGGTTTTCCGGCGAGGAGGTGGAGGGGCTTTCCGGGGAAGCGGGAGGATCCCCATCGGGCGGGGATGATTCCAGCGATGCGTGCTGTGCTTCCCACTTGTGACACCTTGCGAACGTTACGGGACAGTAACGAGCCACCAAGGTCCGACAAGACAATTGAACCGGTCGGAACAATTTTCCAAGGAGTGGTCGACGGCGCGAAGAAACGACTGCTAATCTGCCGCCGCCGCCGAATGAAGGAAGTTCATGAATATTTCACCTGGGTCGATTGGGGCGTGTTGTTCGGCTACCTGGCCCTGACCACGCTGGTGGGGCATCTCATGCGTGGCAAGCAGTCCACCATCAAGGACTTCTTCGCCGGGGGGCGCTCCCTGCCCTGGTTGGCGGTCTGCGGATCGATCATCGCCACGGAAATCAGCGGAGTGACCTTCATCGGGGTTCCCGGGGGGGTCATGGCGGCGGGTGGGGACTTCACCTACATGCTTTGGGGAATCGGCTCGGTCATGGGACGGGTCATCGTGGGACTGGTGTTCGTCAAGGTGTTCTACGAGGACAACATCTACAGCCCCTACGACTACATGGGGCGACGAATCAAGCCGGCCCTGAAGACCCTGGCGACGGTCTTTTTCACGATCGGGTCGATCCTCGGACAGAGTGTGCGGGTGCTGGTGGCAGCCTTGCCACTGATGGTGGTGACCGGCTGGGCCTTCGAGGTGTGCATCCTGATCATCGGGGTATTCGCCATCGGCTGGACCCTGATGGGGGGGATGCGGACCGTCATTTGGACCGATGTGATGCAGTTTTGCCTGTTTGTGGTGGGGGGCTTGATCGCCTTGTTCTGGATGGTGGGTCATTTGGACGGCGGCTGGAGCGAGTTCAGGCAGGTCGGCGAAGCGGCCGGGAAGTTCCGCATGTGGGACGCCCGATTTGATTGGGGAAACTGGGGGCCGGAGTTCAAATTCACCTTCTGGGTGGCCATTTTCGCGGTCCCCTTTCAGAACGTGACGGCCTTCGGGGTCGATCAGCTCAATGCGCAGCGCATGTTTTGCTGCCGCAATGCACGTGACGCGAGCAAGGCGATCATCTGGAGTTCCGTGGGGCAGGGGATCACTTACCTGATGTTGCTGGTGGGAGCGGGGCTTTTTGCCTGGTATGCGACCCATCCGCCGGAGGGAGCCATCGCGGACGCGCTGAATTTCGACAGTGAGGGGAACCCGGTCGATGGCGACATCGTCTTCCCGGTCTGGATCGTCACCGAACTTCCCCGGGGCTTGAAGGGGCTGATCCTGGGCGCGGTCTTTGCGGCGGCCATCTCCAGCCTGGATTCCATCCTCGCGGCGCTGAGCCAAACCACCATTTCCCTCCTTCATAAGACTGATAGCCATGAGGAAGAGCATGGAGAAGGGCATCGGCAGGAGTATTTGGTGAAGCAGTCCCGGATTTGGGTGGTCGTCTGGGGGGTGGCCCTGACCCTCTTCACTCTGCTGATGCGCTACGCGAAGGAAGTGGCCGGAATCCCCATTCTGCCCCTGGCCTTTTGGATGACGAGCTACACGATGGGGCCCCTGCTGGGCATGTTTATTTGTGCCCTGCTCGGAAAGGGCAGTTTCCGGGGCTTGTTGATCGGATCAATCCTGTCCTTCCTCACCGTCGTCTTCATGCGACCCGATATCTGGGTTCTCTTGCAGGCGGCGGGCATGCCGATCGATTGGCTGGCCAACCTGCCCACTTTTGCCGTGAAAGAGACCAAGGCGGGCAGCGAACTGGTCACGTTGATCGGCACGCATTGGGCGTGGCCCCTGACCACGTTCATCACGCTGGGATTTGGCCTGCTCATTCCGCGTCGTGAGACGTCGAATCGTTGAATTCTTTGGTGAGGTTAAAGAGCGACCTTTCCGCTCTAACAATCCGCGATGCGTGGAACCCTTGTGGAATCGCAAAAAGCGAGACGGTGAAAATTTCGTGACAATTGTTTTTGAAACTTTGCGACACTTCATCCTCTATCGCTGCTGTCTTCGTTGGGGCAATAACGAGAACAACCGGGATGAAAGTCGCCGCCGCATCTGCCCCCGCAGGACCAATAATTCAATAAATCAAGAACAGATATCGCGGGGATCAGACGACAATGAGTAGAAACGAAGACGGTGGAAGACGGGTCGGAAGCGACGGGGGAGACAGCAATGCGCTGGTGACGGGGTTGATTTCGGAAGGGGAGGGGGCTGAACGGGACGACTGGAGCAAGGTCACCGCCCTCCTGAAGCGAACCGTCAGCGAAGACGCCTTTCAGCGCTGGTTCCGGGAGGCAACGCTGGAGCGCACCACCGAGAACACCGCATCGATCATTGTGCCCACCGAGACCCACGTCCTGTGGATCGAGGCCAACTACCTTCCCGAACTCACCCAGGCGGTGGGACAGACCCTGGGCACCTTTGGTCGGCCGCGGGTGGTGGCCGGACCGACCGGCTTTGCAGGGGGCGAGCGAGAAGGGGATGCGAACGGGCAGCTTCCGTTGCTCAATCCTGCCGAGGCCCTGACCCATCCCGCGCTCAGTGACGAGGAATTGGCGCACAGCCGTCGCATGAAGGCGATCGGACTCAATCAGCTTTACACCTTCGATCACTTCGTGGTGGGGGGAAACAACCAGTTCGCCCACGCGGCGTGCAAGGCCGTCGCTTCGGGGGCGAAGACCGCCTACAACCCATTGTTCATTCACGGCGACTCCGGACTCGGCAAGACGCACCTCATGCAGGCCATCGGTCAGGAGGTCCTCCGGGCCCAGCCCGAGGCCCGCGTTCTCTACCTGACCTGTGAGCGATTCACCAACGAGTTCATCGGCGCAGTGCAGAAGGGGGAGTTGGAAAAATTCCGCCGCCGTTATCGCCGGGCCGACGTGATGTTGGTGGACGATGTGCAGTTCCTCGTCGGCAAGGAAAAATCACAAGAAGAATTCTTTCACACCTTCAACACCCTATTGGACGGTCAAACGCAGCTCGTCCTGACCAGTGATCGTCCCGCCTCCGAGATCCAGACACTTGAGCCGCGTTTGGTGACCCGCTTTGAGTGTGGTCTGACCGTGGCGCTTCAACCGCCGCAACTCGAAACGCGCATCGCCATTCTCCAGCGCAAGATGGATGAGTGGGAGGTGCGGATTCCCGGCGAGTGGGTGCACTTCATCGCCTCGCGGATCCGCAGCAACGTGCGGCGTCTGGAGGGGGCTCTGGTCCGCGTGGCGACCTACAGCTCCCTCGGACACGGAGAACTCTCCACCGAGCGCATTGAAGAGCTCTTGCGGGACATCCTGCGCGAGGAGGCGGCCGCCAAGGTCTCCATCGACACCATTCAGAAGATGGTGGCCGAATACTTCGACATCCGCCTGGCCGACATGACCAGCCGGCGCCGGCCCGCCAACATCGCCTTCCCGCGCCAGATCGCCATGTATCTGAGTCGCAAGCTGACCGGGGGCTCGCTGGTGGAAATTGGCGATGCTTTTGGTGGTCGGGATCACGGCACCGTCATTCATGCCTGTAAGAAGGTTGAGCAGGTGATGCAGACCGATGAACGAATCCGCCAGACGGTGGCCTCTTTGGGCGCACGATTGAACCGCTAGATAAACCACACGCTGGAGGGCGACCACCAGATCAGGTAGGGTTGCTGCCAAACCGGTGATCCCGGTGGTGTTGGGAATGGTTTGGATTTGTAAAGAATGCTTGCCAATCCGGGATCTGGCCGCAAAATCCGCAGCAACCCGCAATTGGGTGGTATTTCACATGAAATTCAGGATTTCCAGGGATGCATTTTTGGACAGCTTGCAGCAGGTCCAGCATGTAGTTAGTACGCGCACGACGCTTCCCATTCTCTCCAATGTGCTGATTGAAGCGGCCGATGGAAAGCTGCGTCTGACCACCACCGACCTTGATGTGGGGGTGAGTGGGACGGTAGAGGCCGACATCAAGAAGGAGGGCGCCACCACGCTTCCCGTGAAGCGGTTGGTGAGCATCATTCGCGAGCTGCCTGCCGCCGAGGTGGAAGTTTCCATCGACGGCAAGAACGTGGCCAGCATCACCTGTGGTCCCAGCTTCTTCAAGATCATCGGCCTCCCCGAAGGCGAGTTCCCCCCGTTGCCGGATTTCAAGGACGCCAAGGAATACAAGATTTCCCAGGACATGCTTCGTGAGAGCCTGCGGCGGACTTCCTACGCCATTTCCAACGACGAGACCCGCTACGTGCTCAACGGCATCTTCACCGCCTTCAAAGCCGGCAAGTTGACCTTTGTGGCCACCGATGGTCGACGTCTGGCGATGGTGGACAACGAACTCGAGTTTCCCGCAAGCCACGAAACCGACATCATCATTCCGACCAAGGCGGTGCAGGAGTTGCAGCGTCTGTTGAGTGACAGCGGCAACGCCCTGGTGCGGTTGAGCGACAGCCAGATTTCCATCGAGGTGGGCAGCAATCTGATCGTTTCAAAGTTGATTGAGGGCAACTACCCGAACTACCGCCAGGTCATCCCCGGCGAAACCCGGGAGCGCCTGACCATCGGCCGCGAGGCCCTACTCGAAACCGTCCGCCGGGTCTCGCTCCTTTCCTCCGAGAAATCGAATTCGGTGAAGATCGTTCTGACCGAAGGGAACATGGACGTCACCGCGAATTCTCCGGACATCGGTGAAGCCAAGGAATCCATGCCCGTGAACTACAAGGGAGTGGACATGGCCATCGCCTTCAATCCCGAGTTTCTCATGGCCCCGTTGCGAAACCTCACTGACGACGAGGTCCAGTTGGATTTGATCGACGAGATGAGCCCCGGCGTGTTGCGGGCCGCCGGTTCGTTCCTCTACGTGCTGATGCCGATGCGGGTCACGTCCTGATCGTCCACGTCTGAAGGGCGCTTATTCGATCGCCCCGTTGTCGCGGAGGAAATTTCCGAGCAGGCGCATGCCGGCCTTCTGGCTTTTCTCCGGGTGGAACTGGGTGGCGATGATCGAGCCGCGCTGCACTGCTGCGGCAAAGCGGGGGCCGTATTCCGTTTCCGCGGCGATTAGACTGCGATCGGCCGGGACCGGATAGTAGGAGTGGACGAAGTAAAAGAAGGGAGCGGGGCCCAGGCCCTCCCACGGACTCGATTCCGGTTCGTCAAGCTCGGCGCTGTTCCAACCCATGTGGGGGACCTTGAGGGAGGTCTCCGGAAAGTGCTGCACGGTGCCCTTGAAGATCCCGAGTCCCGGTTGGCCGGGCGATTCCTCGCTGGATTCAAAGAGGAGCTGGTAGCCGACACAGATGCCGAAGAAGGGACGGTCTGCAGAGAGCCATGCCTTGAGCGGGGCAACGAGTTCGCGGGCCTCCAGCTTGCGCATGCAGTCGCCGAAGGCTCCCTGTCCCGGAAAGACGAGGAGGTCACAGTCGGCGAAGCCCTCCGGGGAGGCGAGCATGCGGGGGGACACGCCAAGCGATTCCAGAGCCTTCACGAGGCTGCGGATGTTGCCTCCGCCATAATCTACCACGCCAACCGTCATCAATTTGCCCAGAGGGGAGGGGTTAGAGGAGTTCCTTGGTGCTTGGGACACCAATGACCCGTGCGTCGGGTGTCACCGCGACACGAATAGCGCGGGCCAGAGCCTTGAAGACACTTTCCGCGATGTGGTGTCCGTCACGGCCATAGAATACTTCCACATGCAGGTTGGCCCGCAGGTTCGAACAAAGGGCCCGGCAAAATTCCTCGACCAGACTGAAGGGGAAATTCTGCGCGGACGGGGTGTCCTCCGAAGCGTGGAACTCCAACCAGGGACGGTTGCTCAGGTCCACCACGACGCGGCTCAGGGCCTCATCCATCGGAACGAAGGCGTGCCCGTAGCGGGTGATGCCGCGCTTGTCTCCCAGAGCCTCGCGGATGCACTCACCGAGCACGATTCCGGTGTCCTCCACGGTGTGGTGAAAGTCCACCTGCACGTCGCCATCAACCCTGATCTCGAGGTCGATGAGGGAGTGGCGGGAAAAGAGGGTGAGCATGTGATCGAAGAAGGGAATGCCTGTCTCGATCGTGGATGCTCCGGTACCGTCGAGGTTCAACCGGAGGTTGACATCTGTCTCGGTCGTCTTGCGGGCTTGTCCCGCGGTGCGTGGGTTGGTCGACATGAACTGGAATTCGCCGCAGGGGATTACTGCTTCTTCTTGCCGCCGGCAAAGACGGCGACGACGGCAATGACGAGAACAAGGCCCATCACCACGAAGAGGATGGTGGTCATTCCCACTCCGCCCTCCTCGTCCACTGCGGCAGGCTGGCTTGCCTCGCCGGAGTCTTCTGTGCCGGTTTGCTGGTCGGCGGGGGCTGGCGTCACCACGGGCTCCTCCTCCTTCGGAATCTCTCCGGGCTCGGTCGATTCCGGAGCGGGCTCGGTCTCCGTATCGGACTCGTCCGAAGTGGTCGGGATGGGCGCGTCAGGCTCTTCCTTGGCCAGTTGCTCCTCAAGAGCGGTAATGTAGCGTTCCGGAACACCAAGGGTCTTGAGTTCCCCGAACAGCTTCTTCGCCTCCGCCTCGTCGCCTCCCGTGGCGGCGGTCCAGGCGTTCTTGTAGGTGGGGCCGACGGGTTTGATCGTGCTCGGATCAAAAGACTCCAAGCGCCGGCTCTCAGCATCGATGGCCCGGAGGGTGTCGGCCATCGGTTCCTTCTGATAGATGTCCAAGGTCGGCCAATCTGTGCCGGACTCCCTCTCCCTTTTGATCAGGGCGGCATAGATCGCTTCCTTCCTTTTGATTTCCGCCATTGCCGAATCACGCTGGTTGGCGGGAAGAGTGGCCAACTCCTTCTCGCGGTCCACGATCCGGTCGGGTACCCGCTTCAGGTCCGCGGCGACACCGGGCCCGTAAGCCTGGAGAACACGTTTCGAGAGCTCGATGCCCTTTACGTAGTGTTCCGAACCCTTGAAGTCGGCGTTGAGAGTCTCCAACGAGCGCAGGGCCTGGACAAAGCGCCCCGCCTCGGCGGCAGCCAGTGCATCGTCGTAAGTCATCCGCGCATCCAACTCGTAGGCGTTGGAAAACCGATCGGCGGGGGAGATCCACTTGCCGTCGAGCTTCAATCCACCCTGCGCCACCACTTCGCGCTCCTTCTCAAGGATGCCGATGATCTCATCGGTCTTTGCCTTGTGTCTTGAATTCGGAAAAGCGCCAAGGAAGGCCTTCGCCTGCTTGTTGATCATGCGGTCGTAGTCCGCCGCGGTGAGGCGATCCGGGGTGGGGACGAGGGCGGAAATGGCTTCGAAGGCTTCATCCGCCGGGGACGTCTTCACAATCGATTCGACGTCTGCCTTGGCAATGGGCCGCTCATCCTTGATGCCACCCGGGCGTCGCACCAGAACGAGATAGGAATCAACCTCCTCCTTGAGGACCTGCCCATCAAGCACCGTGCCATCCTTGAGAGTGATGGTGTCGGCACAAGCGAGGCCGCTCACGGCCAATGATACGAGGAAAACTAGGGATTGAATACGGAATTTCATGATGCGTGGCGATTGGAACGAGGAGATTTTGCGACAGAATTCGGGGACTTGACCATTGAAAACACGCTCATCGGTCACTCGGGACCAGAAGCCGTTCCAGTTCCGCCGCCGTGGACGCTTTTCCTGCATCCTGTCCCGCGATCCGGACCGAGGCGCCCACCCCGCTGTCCTGCGGAATGATGAAGGCGGAAGGGAGTCCGGGAGCGACGTGGAGGATGGTCACCCCGTCGTAATGGTGACGGAGCAGGAGGTGATGGAGTTCGTCAAAAGCAGGTGTGCCGGGCTCCCCGGTCAAATACACCACCGTGTCGGTGAGCGGCACGAGGGCACTGACGAGAAAGTCGGTGTGAATCATCGGGACCCTCTCGGCCAGTGGCAGCAGGTGGGCGCGGAGATTGAGGGCGACCGCCCCGAGGGAGTCGGAGCCACTCAGTTGCACGAGCCGCTCGAGTGGACCGTAGATGGTTCCCCAGGTGGATCCGCCGAAGATCATGGAGGTCGAGTAAATCGGCAGGACTGTCGTCCTCTCGCCGGCAGGGTTCTCCGCGAGCAGGCCGTTGTCGTCCCGGAGGACTTCCATGGCCTCCTCCATCAAGGACTGGGCGGCGGCCATGTGTTTGGGGTCGAGATCGATCCGATAGAGGGCGAAGAGCGCGACGAGCATCGTGCTGTAGTCCTCCCCGCGGGCGGCAACGCTTCTCCGGCCCTCCGCCCCGGCGATGCGCAGGAAATGCCCATCCTCCGAGATGTGCCGGGTCAGGAGATGGTTCACGACAGCTTGGGCACGGGTCGTGTAGGATGAATCGCCGGTGACCCCGGCCATTTCAGCGAGTGCCATCGAATACTGTGCATTGATCGACGTGATTCTGGTCTGCTCGGTGAAGACGGCGTTCGAGCGCTCCACCAGTTCCTTTCGGTGGGTGAGGAGTCGGAGGCATGCTGCGTCGTAGAGCTTCGTCACTTCTTCGACGGATTGTCCCGTGGCGGCGGCGATCTGCGAGGGCGTCTTCTTCTCGCCGAGGGTGTTCTTCCGGAAGTAATCGCGGCGGGGATCCACCTCCATCGGGAGATTGCCCAGACTGCTCAAGGCAAAGGCTTCACGGACGACCTCATACTCGGCTTCGGGCAGGAGTTCCTGCACCTTTTCCTGTGACCAGAAATAGGCGCGGTCGCCCACTTTGGAGTCCACAATGCCGGAGAAGCATCCGGTGCTGTTGTCGCCTTCCACGAACTGTTGCTCGACAAAATGGAGGCAGTCCTTGGCCAGTTTCAGCAGTTCGGGATTGCCCGTCAACTGCGAGTTCACAGCGAAGCTCCCGGCCAGCTGGGACTGCGAGCTGGAGGTCTTCATGAGTTGGGGGATCTCCCAACCGCTCGAACGCCGGGCTGCAAAAAATCCTCCGTCCAAGGGGTCGCGGATAGCGGCTCTTTGCAGGGTGCTGGAGAGGCCGGTCACAAGTGCCCTCAACGACTCGGCGACCTGGACATCCATGATCGGGGAGAGGCCGGTCTCCCCCGCGAATCGCAGCAGGGAGGCGGGGACCAGTCCTCCGCCGCCATCCATGCTTTTCGTGGTCGGGTCATAGAGAGAGGCCAGTTGACGGGCGGAGGATTTCACCAAGGCGCGGAGGGCATCCAGATCGGAGAGTTCCGCCGGTTCCATCTTGTGGAGTCGCAACCGACCTTCGTTGTCCTGGGCGCTGTTGACGATGACGTAGCGGGCCGAATCCTTCCAGATGCTGCTCACCATGAGATCCGAGCCACCGAAGATCTCATCAAAGCCATCGACCCCGCGCTCATCCAGCGGCAGCCAGGTGACGGGATTTCCCTCGTGGGAGATCCAGGCGATCGCCGGGAAGGAGGTCGGCCTTTTGATGTCCCCGCAGAGAAGGCTCATATAAATGGCCACCTCCGGAAACGCATCCACGTCAGCCAGGACGCAGACGTATTTTTCGTTCAGGAGTTGGCTGAGTTCGGTGCGGCGACGCAGATCGTCCAACAGGCGGATCGAGGACGGAAACCGGGCACTGACGAACACCGCGAACACCAGGCGCTGCTCGGCCTTTGCATCCTCGAACACGGTCGGAGACCAACCTTGCCAATGGACGAGGTCGGATGATCGGCTCCGGAGAAACTCGGTGGGCTCCTGTCGGAGTTGATTCCGATGCACGCGCTCCACGACTTGGGCCTCGGCCTCGAAGTAACTGTCGCCCACTTCGTTGTTGCCGGCGGAATTTGATCGGTCACATCCCACCACCGTCGCGCCAATGGCCGCAATGGCGAAGGCGACAATTGGACGGAGGAATTGGCGGGTCTGGAAAAGCATTCGTTTGGGTGTCAGGCAACCGTCGTTCGAAGTGTTCGCAGGATTTCCTGCCTTTGTCAAAGCTATCGGGCGGGAGGGTCTTCGGGAAGAAAAGGCTTTTGCTCCCAAAGCCCCCGGCTACAGTATGCCGACAAGGCTCCCACGGTGATCACGATAGCAGTTTCCAGCCAAAAAGGCGGGGTTGGCAAGACCACCGTGGCAATCAATTTGGCCCATGCCTTCGCAAGAAATGGGCGGCGAACCCTCTTGGTGGATGCGGATCCCCAGGGTTCGGTTGGGCTTTCCCTGACCAGGCAGAGTCGCCTGCTCTCCGGATTTTACGACATGATCGACGAGCCGTCCCTGAGTCTGGACCAGTTGATCGTTCCCACCCGCTTGGAAACGTTGAGCCTGATGGCGGCAGGACAGGCCAGCGCCTACGAGTTGGGGGGTGGATCGATGGGCGTTTCGCTCCATCGGGTGCGCGGGTTCTTGCGCGATGTCGCGGGTCGGGGCTTCGAGGTCTGTATCATTGATACGGCGGCCGGTCTATTTGGGGCCACTGCGGACGTGCTTTCCGCCGCGACCGCAGTGATCATTCCGCAGCAGGCGGAGCCTCTGGGCATTCGCTCGGTCCCCAAGATGCTTGAGGCCCTGGCGAGGATGCGGATCGTCAATCCCAAGCTCACCATTCTGGGCGTGGTCTTGACGATGATGCAGCGGGATCTGGCGGAAAGCAGGGAAACGGCCCAGGCCCTGCGCAACCTGCTTCCTTCCGAGTTGGTATTGCGCACCGTCATTCCGCGGGACGACTTGTTCATCCGCGCCAGCGCGAAAGGCCTGCCGGTGGGGGTGATGGAGAGTGGGGCAGGGGCCTTGACGGTGTTCGACAACCTTCGGGTGGAAATCGAGGCAAAACTGAGGAGGCCGGTCGCCGGTTGATCATGGACCCGATTGATTCATGGGTGGATGCCGCGGAAGTGCGACGCTTGGCAGAGAGTCTGGTGGCCTCAGCCCCCGCGCTGATGGAAACGCCCAAGTTGGCGTATGGAGAAGCGTTTGTCGGATTCGAGCGTGCCGTCGTGGAGCCCGAACCACCAGCGGCACCAGCGCCGGGCGCGGTTCCGGAGCAACCGGCCCGGGTGGAGCAACCGGCCCGGGTGGAGCAGAACGCGCGGACGGCCTTGGCTGGAGCGCGTGAACTCGCCGAGCGGGGTGGCATCCTCGGAGCCCGTCAACCGGAGAGTCCGGCGCCCGCACCTCAACAGGCCCCGGTCGCCGTCGCCCCGGCGCCTCAGCCTGCGCTCACCCCCGCGGCCGTGCCAGCACGCGCGCTCCCGAGCTCGATGACCATCGTCTTTCCCGACGCGCTCACCCCCGCTGCCGTGCCAGCGCGCGCGGTCGCCGCTGCGGTGCCAGCCGAACCGCTGCACACCCCGGAAGGTCTGTTCATGGACCGCCTTCGCGCCTATGGCCATTGGTTGCACCGGTCGATCGCGGCCAAGGCCTTCTTCGTTGCCGACCGGGAAGGGGAGCTTCTCATTGATGAAATCAACTCCCCGAAGCTGCTCCAAGTCGCCCGGACCCTGGCTCAGGCCTCCTGGGCCGCCAATCGCCAGGCCGGGAGCGGACCGGCGGTCGGCAGCCTCCATGTCAAGCTGGGGGCCGAAAGCGTCTTGGAAGTTCTGCCCGTCACGAGCCGGTATGGGCCCTTGATCCTTGGAATCATCGTCCCGAGTCTGCTTCCCGCCGCGACCGTCCAAGTGGTCGGAAGCAGCTTGGAGCGGGTGGTGGATGGGCCGCTGCAGCGTTCCTGAAGGCTTGTTTCGGCAAACTTTTCAATTTTCTTTTCTACTTTGTGGGCTAGGGTCCCGCTCGAGGCACGGAGCAATTCCGGGTCGCTCATTTCTCCCCGAAATCCTGAGAATGTCTGAAGACAACCAACCGTCCGGAAACGATCCGCAAAATCCACGTAAACCAGGCGAAGCGCCGGGTTCCTTCAATTGGCGGGTGCTGATCCTTTTCTCGGTGGCCCTTGGCCTCCTGACCCTTGCCTACCTGAACATCGGCGGTGGGCCGAGGCAGTCGCTTTCCTACAGCGAGTTCGAGACGCTCATGCGTGAGAACAAGGTGGTTCTCGATAATCCAAAGATGCCTTTGGAGATCGTCACTTCCGAGTCGTCCTTCAATGCCGAGATCGTCGGCTATTCCGTTTCCGAGCCACTGGTCATCAAGAAGGACGGAGCACCGCGCGAGGTCCGGGTCCGGGTCAATCTGGACATGAACAGAGATGAGGTTGCGAATCTCGTCGGAAGCACGGCGCAGTATGTGGATGCGGCCGACCTTCCGGTTGATTCGACCGGGAACGATGAACTGACTCTCTCCGACCTCCGCGCGCTGGTGCGCGACAACCGACTCATTCTTGACGGCCCCAACAAGGTGCGCATCGCTCCGTTGGAGAAAGGCGGCAACGCCGTCATCGTGGCCTCGGCCTTCGATGTGCGGCCCGTTACCGCGGAAGAGCTTGTGGCGATGCCGAAGCCAAAGCGCTTCCGGGTGCCGGTCAACACGCAGGTGATGAGCCAGGAACTCAACGCCCTTCACCACATGGGCATTCCCTACCGGCAGGACGCCAACCTCCTGAGAAGTCTCCTCGTCGGCTTCCTTCCGATCCTCATCCTCATCCTGCTGCTCTTCTTCCTCTTCCGCCACCAGATGAAATCGGCCGGTCGCGGGGCCATGAACTTCGGCAAGAGCAAGGCACGACTTCTTTCCATGGACCGCAACAAGGTCACCTTCAAGGATGTCGCCGGCATTCAGGAGGCGAAGGAGGAACTCTGGGAGATCGTGGAGTTCCTGCGCGACCCCCGGAAATTCCAGAAACTCGGCGGAAGCATTCCGAAGGGTGTGCTCATGGTCGGCGCCCCAGGCACCGGCAAGACGCTTTTGGCCCGGGCCATCGCCGGAGAAGCCGACGTGCCGTTTTTCTCAATCAGCGGTTCTGATTTCGTGGAAATGTTCGTGGGGGTCGGCGCAAGCCGGGTCCGTGACATGTTCGAGCAGGGGAAAAAGCAGGCACCCTGCCTGATCTTCATCGATGAGATTGATGCCGTCGGTCGCCACCGTGGCCACGGCATGGGTGGCGGTCACGATGAGCGGGAGCAGACCCTCAACGCCCTTCTCGTCGAAATGGACGGATTCGACACGCAGGAGGGCGTCATCATTATCGCCGCCACCAACCGTCCCGACGTGCTCGATCCCGCACTCCTTCGACCGGGACGTTTCGACCGGCAGGTCACTGTCTCGCTTCCCGACGTGAAGGGCCGCGAAGAGATCCTGAAGGTCCATGTCAAGAAGATCAAACTGGCCGCCGGAACCAATCTCGGTGTGATCGCCCGCGGCACGCCCGGCTTCTCCGGAGCGGAACTGGCCAACCTCATCAACGAAGCCGCTTTGCTTGCCGCACGGAAAGGCCTGAAGGCCGTCTCCCTTCCCGAGTTGGAGGAGGCCCGCGACAAAGTGCGCTGGGGCCGGGAACGCCGCAGCCTCGCCCTGAGCGAAAAGGAAAAGGAGAACACCGCCTACCACGAGGCCGGCCACGCCATTCTCAACGTCATTCTCAAACACACCGACCCGCTCCACAAGGTGACCATCATCCCGCGGGGGCCCTCCCTGGGATCAACCATGTTTCTGCCGGAGGAGGACAGGTTCACCTACCGCAAGAACGAATTGCTCGACCAATTGATCGTCGCCATGGGCGGACGGGTTGCTGAGGAAATTGTCTTTGGCGATGTCACCAACGGCGCGGTCGGCGACATCCGCATGGCCACCAACATCGCCCGCCGCATGGTTTGCGAGTGGGGCATGAGCGAACAGTTGGGTATGATCGAATACGGGGAGACCCGTGACGAAGTCTTTCTTGCCCGCGACATGGGCCAAGGGAAGAGCTACTCGGAGGAAACGGCCCAGAAGATCGATGGAGAGATCAAACTGTTCATCGACACCGCCTACCAGACCGCCAAGCAGTCGCTCCTCGAGCACCGCGACAAGCTCGACGCGATCGCCAAGGCCCTGCTGGAATATGAAACCCTTGATGGGAACCACATCAGGCAGATCATGGAGACCGGCGAGATGCAGGATCCCCCACAAACGCCCAAGCCGCCCGAATACCACGCCACGCCCAGAGAAAAACCAAAGCCCCGCAAGGATGAAGGCGAGGAAGAGGACGACGACGGTCCGATCGGTGAGGTGGTCGGCGCCCCGGCCTGATCAGGGCTCCCTCGCCCTTAACCGCACGCCCCGCGCCGAATCTCCGGAGGGCGGCCTCAATCAGCTCGTCCGCAGTGTAGATCCGGACGGAGTGACTTACCTCTACGCCTACAACGACGAAGGTGAACGCACCTTGCAGGGAGCCGACCTGAATGGGAATGGGACTCTCCAAACCGGAGTCGACCGCGTCACTTTCTCCGAAACCAATGCCAACACAGCCCACGACAGCACCACCCGTGCATGGGAAACGGTGAGCCGAGTCTATGGCACCACCGGCGGGAGTCTCCCCACCGGCAAGAGCCAACGTTCAGTCGATGGCCTGAAATCCTGGAGCATCCCCTTCGAGATCACCGCCCGGGTAGCGACTTCCACCACCGTACTCAAAGTATCCGGAGTCGATGGCAACTGGACCACCACGAGTGTGTCTCCAACCGGTCTCACCTCGGTTTCCACCCACATCGCGGGTCTCTTGCGCAGCTCGGTCACGAAGGGAGCCGACGGGATGGAAATCGTTAGCAGCGTGAGCTACCCAAACACCGGCGTCCCCGCGACCGATGCCTATGACGTCCACAATCGGGTCATCAGAGCGAGCGACCTCCGCACCGGCGACACCACCGTGGCCTACCTCAACAGCGACCAGCCCAGCAGCGTGACCAAGGAGCGGGCGAACGGAAACCTCACCACCGCCTACACCTACGACGTCATGGGCCGCACCCTCACCACGGACAGTCCCAACAGCGTTGATGATCAGGCCGGAGTTCTTAACAACATTGTTACCAATACTTACGACGAGCGCGGCAACGTTCGCACCGTGGTCGGCGACCAGACCTACCAGCGTGACTACACCTACGACGGACTTTCCCGTCTCGTCACTTTGAAGACCTACGGCACCTCCACCAGCGTCACCACGTGGAATTACGACACCCTGCGCGGCTGGCTCGATTCCAAAGACTACCCGGATCCCGCCAATCCCCTTCAAGCCGGAGACGGCCCCAGCTACACCTATACCGACGGAGGCCGACTCAAAACCCGCCTCTGGGCCCGTAGCGTGAGCACCACCTATCAGTATGATTTCGAAGGCCACAACACCGGATTTGGCACAGACGCCAAAGCCGGAGATCTGTTCGCGGTGGACTACTCCGATAGCACTCCGGATGTCTCCTATGGCTACAAGCGCTGGGGTAGCGTCTCCGCCATCAACGATGTCAGCGGCACCCGCACCTTCGCCTACCGGGAAACCATCGATCTCGCCCTCGACAACGAGATCATGTCCACCAACGGCACCAGTCTTGCCCAACAAGAAGTGGCCATCCCGCGCAAGGAAGGACACCTCTACGACAGCCTCGGACGCCGCACCCACAATTTGCTCGGCACCACCGCCCAAGTCGATGCCCTCGCCGATGAAATCAACGGGGTGACCACCGGAGGTCCCTTGCTTGCCATCGACCACGTCAATGCCTACACCTACGATGCCCAGACAGGGCGCCTCAGCAGCGTTATCCACGGCAATGCCGAATCCACGGTGGCCGAGGCACCATTCACCAGCGCTTACCTAGCCAATTCCAACTTGCTCGCCAGCACTGCGGGGCCGGTGCATGGTGTCAGCAACTCCTACGAGCCGGAGCGCGACGTCCTCAAGACCAAGACCAACGATGACTTGCAGACCACCAGCGCCACGATTTCCATGATCGAATACGGCACCGTGGGATCCGGCAATGACGCCGTCAATGGAATTGGACAACGTCTCGCCGCCACCCGCAGCAGTAGCGCCACCTACACTGCCTACTCCGGCAGCCCCACCGAAGCCTGGAAATACAACGGCAAGGGAGAAGTGGTGGACGCCGACCACAGCACCAACGCCAAGGACCGGAGCTACCTCTTTGACGGCATCGGCAACCGCACCAGCTCCACCGACAACGTGGGCACCACCAGCTACACCCCCAACGCCCTCAACCAATACAGCGCGGTAGGTTCCGCCAGCCCCATCCATGACCTCGATGGCAACCTCACTGACGACGGGGCCAAAATCTACACTTGGGACGCGGAGAACCGCCTGATCGCCGTCAATGAACGGGATGACACCGATCCAGAGAACGTCGTTGCAGGGGCGTTGATTGCAGAGTATCGTTACGACTACATGAGCCGCCGGATTTACAAGGAAACCACCGCCAGCGCACCTCAGGGTGCCGGGGCCGCGCTCTTCCACTACAACGGCTGGAACCTTTGCGCAGAATACGCCGCCACGGCAATCAGCACGTCGGATTCCACCATCACGGCCCTCAAGCGCACCTACACCTGGGGCCAGGACCTCAGCGGGAGCCTCCAAGGTGCCGGGGGAGTCGGTGGGCTGCTCGCCATCGAGGAGAAACTAACGACCCCCGTGGATCACAAAGGAGTCTACTACCCGCTTTACGACGGCAACGGCAATGTCACCGAACTCGTCAAAGCAGGCGGGACGACCGGGACCACTCTGGTCGCCCACTACGAATACGACCCCTTCGGCAACACCACACATAATGACGACAAGGACATCAGGGGGAAATTTTTCTTTCCGTTAATCCGTTAGAATCTCAG
>JAQCFL010000443.1 GCA_027619375.1 Verrucomicrobiota bacterium
TCCAGCGGACCGCTCCTCCGCCCACCCCCCACCCAAATCGGCTCCAACCCCCGAAAAACAAGGGGAATTTGGGAACCCTTTTAGCTTTACAAACTGTTTCACTTCGCCCAAAACGGAAAGGCCATGAATAAATCCGAATTGATCGAATCCGTCCAAAGTGCACTGGGCAAAGACGCCACCAAGCGTGCTGCCGAAGACGCTGTCACCGCCGTTCTCGACTCCATCGCCAATGGAGTCCGTAGCGATGGCAAAGTCCAACTCATCGGCTTTGGAACGTTCGAAGTCAAAAACCGCGCTGCCCGCATGGGCCGCAACCCCAAAACCGGGGAGCCCATGCAGATCAACGCATCCAAGTCGGTAGGCTTCAAAGCCTCCGCAGCGCTCAAGCAGTCCCTCTGAGCGTCCTAAACCCCCTTTTCCAAACCCGGTTGCCCCAGCAACCGGGTTTTTTTTGCGCCCCGGCCCGCGAACGCTCGCCCCCCCCCGGAGTGCTGAGGCTCGACTCCGCCCGGGAGGGGGCCGGCTTGACGGACGGGGCAAGATTGGAGCCCCTCCAGACAATCACCGTCACCCCCTTCGACCTTCGAGACTCCATCTCCCTCCCTCACCAACTCTCCTTCCCCACACCGGTCAAGCCCCCGCCCTCCCGTCTCCCTGCTCTTCTCCTCCCACCTCCGACTTCTCGCCTCTCGCCTCTCGCCTCTCGCCTCTCGCCTCTCGCCTCTCGCCTCTCGCCTCTGACTCTGACTCTGACTCTGACTCTGACTCTGACTTCCCCACTCCAACTTCCGCATTCCGCATTCCCAAATCTCCCCTACACTTCCCCCCGTGACCTACTTCCGCATACTCGGCCATCTGGTGCTCGGGTTCTTCTCCTACCTGGGAGAAATCTCCAGCCTCATCGGCCAGACCTGCGAGTCGCTCCTCGTCGGAAAAAAGCGCTGGCGGCAAGTCTTCGTCCAGATCGCCGAGATCGGCTACCGCTCCCAACCCGTCGTCATCGTCACCGGCGCCTTCACCGGAGCCGTCCTCGCCGCCCAGTCCCTCTTCCAGTTCGCCATCTTCAAAGTCGAGTCCCTCGGCGGGGCCCTCGTCTCCGTCGCCATGCTCCGCGAACTCGGCCCCACCATCACCGGCCTCATGCTCGCCGGTCGCGTCGGCTCCTCCATGGCCGCGGAAATCGGCACCATGAAGGTCACCGAACAGATCGACGCCCTCCGCTCCATGGCCGTCCACCCCATCGACTTCCTCGTCACCCCGCGCGTCATCGCCATGCTCATCTCCATGCCGTTGCTCATCGCCGAGTCCGCCGCCTTCGGCATCCTCGCTTCCTACATCGTCGGGGTCCACACCTTCCACGTCCCCGCCGCCTACTGGAACGACAACGTCGTCCACTACACCGACTACTCCGACATCATCATCGCCATGGTCAAAGGCACCGTCTTCGGCCTCCTCATCGTCCTCCTCTCCTGCCACCAGGGCCTCCGCGCCAGCAACGGCGCCGTCGGCGTCGGCCGCGGCACCACCCAGGCCATGGTCTACTCCTCCCTCGCCATCCTCATCGTCAACTTCTTCCTCTCCCTCATCATGCAGGAAGTGTTCCCCGCCGGACTGGTCTCCAAAGGCGGATAGCCTTCATTCGACTCCCTCCCCCCGGCACCCGGCACCCCGGCAATCCTAGCGATTCATTTGGCACCAACTACAGGATCGTGAAATTACTCGGATCTCCTACCCAGGCTTAGTACCTTGCCTCCCGCCCCCTCGCCCCGAGAGCGGGAACAATAATAGTTTCGGCTGTTTTCCCATGGTCAGATAGTCCTTTACTTTCCGGCGGGATGCCTCAGGAACGCGGACAGCTGATAACGATTTAATGTTGAAGACCACCACCGGCCTCTGCTCCGTCGCCCTTCTCCTAGCTGCCGCTCCGCAGAGCCGGGCCGCCATCGTCCTCTCTGGAGATTTCGTCAACGGCACTACGACGCCCACGCTGACGATCACTGAGGACATCGTTTTCAACATTACCTCAACCAGCTCGGTGGAGTCCGTCATTTTTGACGAGTGGACGACGAGCGACGGAGGCCAGGACGTCGCCTATCGGGATCCCCTCGGGCAGAGCCTCGCCTACCTGATCAACAACTCGCCGGCGATGGTGTTGATCGGCAACCTCTACGACAACCTCGCTGCGAACTATGGGGATTTCACTCCGAACGACGGTTACCTGGCCCTCAACGGTCTGAGCGTCACCGCCGGGGACACGCTCGTCATCAAAGCGGGATCCTTTGTCTTCTCAAGCAGTCTCGGTTTCAACTCCCTCTTGGACGGAACAACCTTCACCGGCGTCGTATTTCTGGCCGATGGCAACGGAGACCGAATCAGCGGCAACGGTGTCGCGGTCCCGGAACCCTCCTCCGTGCTTCTGTGCGGCCTCGGTACCCTCGCGCTGCTGCGCAGAAGGAGATAGGGAATGCGATTCTTCTGTTTCCTCTCCTCAAGGCGAAAAGAAGGTGCCCAAGAAAAAGGTGCCATTCAGGAATGCCACGTGGATAAGGCGGGTCTCGCGCCTTTTTATTGCTTCCCAGGCAAATAATAAAGAAGGGCCTTGCAACCCCATCCGTTCCGTGCTTTGCTCATTCCCGTCATGCCGAAAGCTCGTTATCTCGCCCCTTGGCACCAGGTGGATCTCATCGAGGCGGCCAAGGCG
>JAQCFL010000052.1 GCA_027619375.1 Verrucomicrobiota bacterium
TTCAGACCATCTCCAGGAAGTTTTTGGACGATTCGGATTGGGCGGGGTTGTTCGGACGGTCGTCTTGCGTGGGCCGGCGCTACGCGACGGGGAATGGTGGTGGGAGACCGTGGGATAAATCCCACGGCTAACATCGGTGGTCCCTCCGGGACCCGGGAATCGGTGGTCCCTACGGGACTCGAGTGGTTGGCGTGATGCCCTGTTTGATATTTTGAGTTTGGAGACTGGAGCTTATTTGGAAATTGGATCGTGGAAATTCGATTGGTCCAACTTGACTTATCGGCAAATTTCCAATCCCCAAGTTCCAAATAAATTTCAAATCCAAGTTCCAAGTTCCAAATTCAAATTCCTCAGTCCTTGGCGGCTTTGGGGTCGAGGGCGTCGCGGAGGCCGTCGCCGAGGAAGTTGAAGGCGAAGAGGGTGAGGGAGAAGAGGATGGAGGGGAAGAGGATCATGGCCGTCTTCGTTTCGAGGTAGTTGGCGCCTTCCTTGATGAGGGTGCCCCAGGAGGAGTTGGGGGGTTCGATGCCGAGGCCGAGGAAGGAGAGGGTCGCTTCGTAGAGGATGAAGCTGGGGATGGTGAGGGTGGCGTAGATGATGATGGGGCCGAGCATGTTGGGGACGATGTGGCGGAAGAGGATGCGGGTGTGGCTGATGCCGAGGGAGCGGGCCGCCTCGACGAATTCCTGCTGGGCGAGGGAGGCGGTCTGGGTGCGGACGATGCGGGCCATGGTGAGCCAGCCGAAGGCGGCGATGGCGACAAGGAGGGGGAGGATGTTGGAGAAGCGGAGGACGAGGTCGCGGTTCCATTCCCATTGGTCGATGAGGAACTGGCCGATGAGTTCGATGCGGGGCTTGGTGATTTCGCGGAAGAGGATGACGACGATGAGGAAGGGCATGGCGAGGAGGCCATCGACGATGCGCATCATGGTGTTGCCGAGGCGACCGCCGACGTAGCCGGCAATGCCGCCGTAGATGATGCCGATGGTGACCGTGGCGAGGGTGGCAAGGAGGGCGATGAGGAGGGAGATCTGTCCGCCATCGAGGATGCGCACGAGAAAATCGCGGCCGAGTTGGTCGGTGCCGAGGAGGTGTTCTCCGGAGGGGCCGGCGAACTTGTCGGCGAGGCTCTGCTTGTTGGGGTCGATGTCCATCCAGTGCATGATGGGACCGCCGATGAAGCAGGCCGCGAAGATGAAGAGGACGGTGAAGAGTCCGAGGACGGCGAGCTTGTTCTGGAAGAGCCGGTGCCAGGCGTCCTTCCAGAGGGAGGTGCCTTTCTCGAGGTTGGTGGGAAGAGAGGCGGACATGGATCAGTTGGCGTCCCGGAGGCGGGGGTTCATGGCGGCTTGGGCGACATCGACGAGGAAGTTGGCGCCGCCGATGAGGAGGCCGTAGAAGAGGACGATGGCTTGCAGGAGGAAGTAGTCCTGGGAGGTGACGGCGGTGACGAAGTGCTGTCCCATGCCGGGGACCATGAAGATGGTTTCGACGACGAAGGAGCCGGTGATGATGGCGGCGAAGGCGGGGCCGAGGAAGGTGACAGTGGGGAGGAGGGCGGGACGGAGGGCGTGGCGGCGGAGGATGGTGAAGGTGGGGACGCCCTTGGCGCGGGCGGTGCGGATGAAATCCTGGGAGAGGATGTCGAGCATGCCGCCGCGGGTGAGACGGGCCACGTAGGCGGCCACGCCGACGCCGAGGGTGATGGCGGGGAGGAGGATGTCGGCGGGGCTTTCCCAACCGGCCACGTTGAAGAAGGTGGTGTTGCGGGCCACCCAGAGTTGGAGGAGGGGGCCGAGCACGAAACCCGGGATGCAGATGCCGGCCATGGCGAAGATCATGGAGCCGTAGTCGATCATGCTGTTCTTGCGCAGGGCGGCGAGCACTCCGGAGGGGATGCCGATGAGCAGGGCGATGGTCATGGCGACGAGGCCGAGGAGGAGGGAGGTGGGGAAGCTCTGCACGATGATCTCGTTGACGGAGCGGCCGAAGAGGCTGGTGGAGGGGCCGAAGTCGCCCTTGGTGAGGACGTTGCGCCACCAGATGACGTATTGTTCGCCCCAGGTGCCGTTGAGGCCGAAGGATTTATAGACGCTTTCCTGGAGGTGTTCGGGGAGGGCCTTGTCGGAGACGAAGGGATTGCCGGGGACGAGGCGCACCGCGACGAAGGTGAAGCTGACGAGGACGAAGACGACCACGATGGTTTGCAGGAGTCGGTGGAAGACGATGCGCAGCATGATCAGGGTTGTTCGGCGGTTGCTTCGAGGCGGACGAACTTCAATGGATGGTTGTTGAGGAGGAGGGGCGACCAGCCTTTGACCTCGGGCCGGAGAAGGTAGTTGGTGGTGTACCAGAAGATGGGGATGACGGGGATGTCCTTGAGGAGGATGCTTTCGCCTTCGGCGAGGATGCGGAGGCGTTCGGCGGGGTCGGCGGTGTTTTCGGCGAGGTGGAGTTTGGCCTCATACTCCTTGCTGGACCAGTTCGTGTTGTTGTTGCCGTTGCCCTCGGACCACATTTCGAGGAAGGTGGTGGGGTCGAGGTAGTCGCCGATCCATCCGTTGTCGGCGAGGTCATAGTCGCTGGTGTACTGGAGTTCGAGGTAGGTGGTCCACTCGCGCTGTTCGATGCGGATATTGATGTTGAGGTTGTCCTTCCACATCGCCTGGAAGGCCTCGGCATTGCGCCGGGCGGAGTCCTTGTCGTTGGTGAGGAGTTTCAGTTCGGGGAACCCCTTGCCGTCGGGGAAGCCGGCCTCGGCGAGAAGCTGGCGGGCCTCCTCGGGATTGTAAGTGACGACGGCGGGTGGTTTATAGTCGCCGAAGGGCGGAGTGATGCCGGTGGCGGGGAGTTGTCCGCCCTGCAGGACGTTGTCGATGAGGGAGGCCTGGTCGATGGAGATGGCGAGGGCGCGGCGGACGAGGGGGCTGTCGAGGGGTTTGCGAAGGGTGTTGCAGCGGATGAAGCGCACCCCGACGTAGGCTTCCTGGCGGAGCATGTTCGGGATGTGCTCCTGCGCGTAGGGAATCATTTCCGGCGGGAGGGTGTAGGTCATGTGCAACTGGCCATCGAGGAACATGCGGGACTCGGTGTAGGGGTTGCCGATGGGGAGGAAGCGGATGCCGTTGAGGCTGACGGTTTTCGCATCCCAGTAGTAGGGATTGCGTTCGACTTCGATGTGGTGGGTGAGGCGCCAGCTTTTGAGTTGGAAGGGGCCGTTGGAGACCATGTTGCCGGGGTCGGTCCAGTCGGTGAAGGGGGTGGCGATCTCGCCGAACTCGAGGACCTTGTGCCTGGGCACGGGGTACCAGGTGTAATGTTTGGTGATTTCGGGGAGGAAGGGGATGGGGCCGCGGAGGGTGATTTCGAGGGTGTGGTCGTCGATGGCGCGGGCTCCGATGGAGTTGGGGTCGGGATTTTTCCCCTTATTGTAGTCCTCGGCCCCCTTGATGAAGTAGAGCATCTCGGAGTATTTGGCGGGGAGTTCCGGATGGAGGAGGCGTTGGTAGGAGAAGACGAAATCGTGAGCGGTGACGGGGACGCCGTCGGACCATTTTCCCTCGGGCTGGAGTTTGAAAGCCCAGACCGTGAAGTCCACGTTGGAGGACCAGCTGGCGGCGGCACCGGGGAGGGCATCGCCATCCTTGATGGGATCCTGCACGGCGAGGCCTTCGAAGAGGGCTCCGATGATGTTGGACTCCAGGACGCCGGAGACGAGGTGGGGGTCGAGGCCCTTGGGTTCGTTGGAGTTACCGACCACGAAGATTCCCTCCTCGTTGGCTTGTTCGACGGAGGAGCGATTGTCACAGGACCCGATGAGCAGGGCGAAAAGGAGGGTTGGGAGGGCCTTGGCGATGCGCATCGGGGGGAACTGTGAGACAAAATTGGAAGAATGGCAGTGATTTTTTCCGGGATGCGGTCTGGTTCTTGATTCATGGCGAAGAGCGGCTAGAACTGGAGGAACGCCGACCCCCGAAGGCGCTTCTCCTGCATGAAGGTCTATTTCCTCCGACGCCTCCTTTTGGTTCCGATTACGATGCTCGGGGTGACCTTTTTGGTGTTTCTGCTCAGTCGGGTGGTGCCGGGGGGGCCGATGGAGCAGGCCCTGAAAGCCGGGAAGATGGCCGGAGAGGGCCGGGGGACCGGGAATGCGAACAAGGAGGGGGGGCTCAGCGAGGAGGAGATCGAGGATTTGGAGGAAGAGTTTGGCTACGACAAGACCACCGGGGTGGCCTATCTGCAGTGGTTGGGGGCCTGGCCGAAGGAGCGGCGCCTGAGCAAGAAGGAGTTCCACGAAGGGGGGGAGGACCGCCTGGGGGGGGCGGCGGTCACGGATCCCGAGACGCAGACGATCGTGGTGTTGAAGGGATCGGGCCGGGAGGTGCTGGTGACCAGAAAGGGGCAGGAGGTCGTCTCGGCGAACTATCTGGGGACGGAGACGCCGATCGCGGAGACCGGCTGGCGGGTGCGGATTGAAACGCCGGAGGAGCGACGGGGGCGCTGGGCGCGGCGCAACAAGGACGTGGTGGCCAATGCGCCGGGCAACTACGATGTCCGGGCGGTGGCCTACAAGGTGCGGATGGACGGCTTGTTGCAGGGCAACCTGGGGCGGTCACGGGTTTTTGGTGACGATGTGGGCGCGCTGATCAAGAGCCGCATACCGATCGCCCTCTACTTCGGAATTCTCACCGCGCTCATCACCTACGGGGTGTGTCTGCCGCTGGGAATCGTGAAGGCCATCAAGCACCGCACGGCGCTGGACAACATCACTTCGATTCTGGTGTTCGTGGGTTATTCGATTCCCGGTTTCGCGCTCGGGGCGGTGCTCATGGTGTATCTCGGGGCACGCTATCAGATCTTTCCGCTCTTCGGGCTGACCAGTCCGGACTTTGCGGAAATGGGGCGGTGGGATCAGTTGAAGGACCTGGCGCATCACACCGTGCTGCCGCTGCTTTGCTACGTGGTGGGGAGTTTCGCCTACACGACGATGATGATGAAGAACAACCTGATGGACAACCTGGCGGCCGACTATGTGCGGACGGCGGTGGCCAAGGGGGTGAGTTTCAATGCGGCGGTCTTCAAGCATGCCTTCCGTAACTCGATCATCCCGATCGCCTCGACGCTGGGGGGGCTGATCTCGATCATCGTGGGGGGGAGCATCCTGATCGAGTCGGTCTTCGACATTCAGGGCTTCGGGCAGCTGCAGTTTCAGGCGCTTTTGGGGAGGGATCAGACAGTGATCATGGGGACGCTGACCATTGCGGCGTTTCTGCTGGTGATCGGAAACATCTTATCGGACCTGATCGTGGGATTGGTGGATCCGCGGGTAAAATTCAACTGAGAACGAACACGAGATGCTGCGCTTGATCGGATGGTTGTTGTTGCTGGGTGGGATCCTCGGGGCGGTGGGCGAAGTGCAGGGTTGGGAATTGCCGACGGTGCGCTGGCCCTTTCACATGAGCCGGGAATTGGGTCCGCTGCGCGGGATGGATGTGGACGGGGTGCCGGGGTTTCCCTGGTTCGGATGGCTTTGGACCGGGCTGGTGATCCTCCTGGGTTTGTGGATGGTGATCCGGCTCTGGAGTGGGACGCATTTCAGCCCGATCACGCTGCGGCGGATGGAGCGGTTTCGGGAAATCAAGCGGGGGTATTATTCGTTGATCATCATCCTCGTGCTGGCGGCGGTGGCCTCGCTGGATCATGTCTTGGTGGGCTCGGAGGCCCTCGCCGTGAAGTACGACGGGAAGTGGACCTACCCGGCCTTTTCGCGGACGGTGGAGAAGGGGAAGGACTACGGGGTGGACGGAGAGGGTGCGGATGCGCCGGCCGACTATCGCTTTCTGCAGCGGTCGATGGAGAAGGAGGGTTCGAAGCTGGGGAGGGTGATCATGCCGCTGCTGCAGTATGATCCGACCGGTGACACGATCACCTCGGTCTCGACGCCTTTGGAGGAGCGGGAGGGAGTTCTGTATGAGGGGAACGAGCGGTTCAACGGATGGGCGGCGCGGAGTTATGATCCTGATGTGCCGGAGCGGCGGCATGTGCGTTACAAATACCGGGAGGGGGTCCGGGCGGGAGAGGCGGATGGCTGGACCGAGGCGGGGGAGCGGGTCTATGGGGCGATCTTCAAGGATGGCAAGCTGAAGCCGGGATCGGTGTCCTGGAATGGGGAGGGGTCGGTGGAGGATTTCTTGGCGATTGGATCCAGTCCGTTGGGGCAGGTGCATTTTCCGCCGGTGCCGCCGACCATCCGGGGGTCCTCGGTGCATCTGTTGGGGACCACGCCGCAGGGGGCTGACGTGGTGGCCTATTTGTTCGGCGGGTTGCAGGTGAACTTCAAGGCGGCCCTGTTCTACATCCCGGTGGTGTATCTGCTGGGGGTGACGATCGGGTTGCTGATGGGCTATTTCGGCGGGGTCTTTGATCTGGTGGTGCAGCGGTTGATCGAGATTCTCAGCAACATTCCGTTTCTCTTTGTGGTGATGATCGCGAGCACGGCGATTCCCCCGAAGTTGAAGGAGAGCGCGGGACTTTGGATCATTCTGGGGATTCTGGTGCTCTTCGGCTGGATGGGGATGACCTACGTGATGCGGACGGCGGCGCTGAAGGAGAAGGCGCGGGACTACATTGCGGCGAGTCGGGTGATCGGGGCGGGGACGCCACGGATTTTGTTCCGGCACCTGCTGCCGAACTCCATCGCCATTGTGGTGACGCTCATTCCGTTTTCGGTCTCGGCGCTGATTCTCTCGCTGACCTCGCTGGACTACCTTGGATTCGGACTGCCGCCGAAGTATGCGACGTGGGGGCGCCTGTTGGGGGAGGGGCTGCGGAACCTTTCCTCGCCTTGGTTGGTGAGTTCGGCCTTCCTTGTTCTGGTGACGATGCTGGTGCTGGTGACCTTTGTGGGGGAAGCAGTGCGAGAGGCCTTTGATCCGAAGAAATTCAGTTACTATCGATGATGCGCATCCTGAGATTACTCCTGTTGATTGTTCCGCTGCCGTTGCTGCTCTGTGGCTGCAGTCGCGAGGAGGAGGAGCTGGAGCAGCGGACGGGGCTGGCGGAGTTCATCCCGCGCTACAACAAGTATATCCGGGAATGGGTGGCGGAGCAGCAGAGGCTGTTGACGGAGGAGATCGCGGGGGTGGAGGCAAAGGTGGCGCAGGCGGAGGACGACGCGGCGCGGACCTATGCGCAGGACGAACTGGCGGAGTTGTTGGCGAAGCGGGAGATGCTGTTGTTCCGGCAGGGACTCGGAGACTATTTCGCCTACAAGACCCCCGCGGACATGCCGGAAGGGTTGGTGTGGGAGGACGGGCTGGATCAGCCCGAGTTGGGTGATCCGGCGGCGAAGAAGGGTGGGACCTTCCGTTTCTACTTCGAGAGTTTTTCGTTTCCCCCGACCCTGCGGGAGTTCGGACCGGACGGGAACAGCGGTTTCCGCGGGGAGATCTATGACCACATCATGCTCGGGTTGGTGGGGATCCATCCGACGACGGGCGGGATCATGCCCGGGGTGGCGAATGAGTGGGCGGAGGGCCCGGACGGACGGACGGTGTATTTCCACATTGATCCCGATGCGCGGTATGCGGACGGCAGCGAACTCATCATGGAGGATTTTTTCCGCGCGGTTTGGATTCGCGTTTCCGACAACATTCTGGAGCCCTTCGCGAAGCAGTATTTTCGCGAACAGCTGGCGCAGTTCGCGATCTACGACGAGCGGACCATTTCGATCACCCTGCCGAACAAGCGGCCGATGTTGCCGTACTACACCGGCGGTGGATTCGAGCCGGCCCCGGAGCAATTTTTCTCGGAGTATGGACCGGACTTTGCGGAGCGCTACAACTGGAAGGTGGCCCCGACGACCGGGGCGTATATTGTGCGGGATGAGGACGTGAAGAAGGGGGTGTCGATCACCTTGACGCGGGTGGAGAACTGGTGGGGGGAGAAGAAGAAATTTTATCGGTATCGGTACAACCCGGACCGGATCGTTTACACGCTGATCCGGGACCGGCCGAAGGCCTGGGAGCTTTTTCGGGCGGGGGAGATCGACTATTTCTCGATCACGGAGCCGGAGCTCTGGTACGACAAGTCGGAGATGCCTCCGGTCTTCAATGGTTATGTGGAGCGGCGGACCTGGAACAACCAGTATCCCCGGCCGCCGCGGGGGTTCTATTTGAACGTGCATCACAAGCCGCTCGACGACCTCAATGTGCGCCTGGGAATCTGCTATGCCTCGAACTGGCAGAAGGTGATCGATGTGGTCTTCCGCGGTGATTACCAGCGCCTGCCGGGCTTCACGACGGGGTATGGGAAGTTTGACGACCCCACCATCCAGGCGCGGCCGTTCTCGGTGACCAAGGCGCGGGAGTATTTCAAGAAGGGGGGATTCACCCGGGAGGGACGGGACGGGATCCTGATCAATGAAGAGGGGAAGCGGCTGGAGATCACGGTGACCTACCCGAGCATCCCCATCGTGGAAAACATGATGGCCATTCTGAAGGACGAGGCCCGCAAGGCTGGGTTCGACATGGTGCTGGAACCGCTGGAGGCGATGGTGATGTACAAGAAAATCGATCGGAAGGATCACCGCATCGCCTTCATGGCGTGGGCCTCGACGCCGCCCCTGCCACGCTACTACGAGAACCTGCACTCGAGGAATGCCTATGACGAGAAGGGGAATTTGAAGCAGGACACCAACAACGTGAACACCTGGGCACGGGAGGACACCGACAAGCTGACGGTGGCGTATCGCAACGCGACCTCGCTGGAGGACGTGAAGCGCATCGGGGACGAGTTGGGACAGATCATGCATGATGAGGCGTTGTTCGTGCCGGGATACATGGCGGATTTTGCGCGGATCGGCACCTGGCGATGGATCCGCTGGCCGGACACGGCAGAGGAGCAGATCGCGCCACCCGGGTTCTATGTGCCCTACGAGAGCTATTGCTTCTGGGTTGACCAGGAGATGAAGAAGGAGACGCTCGAAGCGCGCCGGAAGGGGATCAAGTTTCCGGAGGTGCAGGAGACGGCCGACAAATACCGCAGTGTGCCGGGTGGACGGGAGGGCCAGCCATGAGCGGGCCATTGCTGGAGATCAGGGACATCGTGACGAGCTTCACGACCGAGCGGGGCTGGGTCCGGGCGGTGGATGGGGTGAGTTTCGAGGTGGCGGCCGGGAAGACGGTGGGCCTGGTGGGGGAGTCGGGCTGTGGGAAGACGGTGACGGCGATGTCGATCGTGGATTTGCTGCCCAAGCCGTCGGGGCATGTGCTGGAAGGGGAGATTCTCTTCAAGGGTCATGATTTGCGGAAGGTGAAGGAGAAGCGGATGCGCGAGGTGCGGGGCGGGGAGATCGGGGTGATTTTTCAGGAGCCGATGGCGGCGCTGAATCCGGTGCATCGGATCGGGCGGCAGTTGGTGGAGGCGATCCGGCTGCACAAGAAGGTCAGTGCGCGGACCGCCTTGGAGGAAGCGGTGGAGTGGCTGGAGAAGGTGGGCATCCCCGCGCCGGAGCGGAGGGTGAGCGAATACCCGCACCAGCTTTCGGGCGGGATGAGGCAGCGGGTGATGATCGCCATCGCGCTGTGTTGTCATCCGGATCTGATCATTGCGGACGAGCCGACCACGGCGCTGGATGTGACGGTGCAGGCGCAAATTCTGGATTTGTTGGGGACGATGCGGGGGGAGATGGGGACGGCGGTGTTGTTGATCACGCACGACCTGGGGGTGATTGCGGAGCAATGCGACGAGGTGGTGGTGATGTATGCGGGGCGGATCGTGGAGCGGGCCCCGGTGAAGGATCTCTTTGCGAATCCGCGGCATGCCTACACGCGGGGTTTGTTGGGGTCCATTCCGCGGCTGGATTCGGAGCGCAAGTCGGTGCTGCAGACGATCCCCGGGCAGGTGGCCTCGATTCAGGACTTCACGCAGGGCTGCCGTTTTTGTCAGCGGATGGAGCGGAAAGGGAAATGGGAGCACCAGCGGCCGCCCTATATTGAATTGACGCCGGACCACTGGGTTGAGGGGTGTGAACTTTGCATGGAGGAGGGACATGGGAGCTGAAATGAACACGGAGGAGATCCCCTTGTTGGAGGTGGAGGAGTTGAAGATGCATTTCCCCGTGCGCGGGGGGGTGTTCATGAAGCAGGTGGGCGCAGTGAAGGCGGTGGATGGGGTGAGCCTGTCGATTCGCAAGGGGGAGACGCTTGGTTTGGTGGGGGAGTCGGGTTGCGGGAAATCGACGTTGGGGAAGGCCCTGGTGCGCTTGTTGAAGCCGACGGCGGGGCGGATCCGCTTCATGGGGCGGGACATCACGACCATGTCGCAGTTCGGGTTGCGGCCCTTGCGGCAGGATTTTCAGATGGTCTTCCAGGACCCGGCGGAGTCGCTGGATTCGCGGATGTCGGTGGGGGAGATTATTTCGGAGCCTTTGGTGATCCAGAAGATGGGGAACCGGGTGCAGCGCCAGGAGCGGGTGGCGGAGTTGTTGGACCGGGTGGGAATGCCTCGGGCGGCGGCGCAGAAATTTTCGTTCGAGTTCTCGGGCGGGCAGCGGCAGCGGATCGGGATTGCGCGGGCCCTGGCGGTGAACCCGGACTTGTTGATCCTCGATGAGCCGGTTTCAGCGCTGGATGTTTCGGTGCAGGCGCAGGTGCTGAACCTGTTGCTGGAGTTGCAGCGCGATTTGGGGCTGAGCTATTTGTTCATCGCGCACGATCTGGGCGTGGTGAAGCACATGTCGGATCGGGTGGCGGTGATGTATCTGGGGAAACTGGTGGAGGTGGCGAGTGCCGACGCGATTTATGAGGACCCGCGGCATGCCTACACGAAGGCGTTGTTGTCGGCGATTCCGGTGCCGGATCCGACGGTGAAGCGGGAGAAGGTGATTTTGGAGGGGGACGTGCCGTCACCGATCGATCCGCCGGCGGGGAGCGCCTTTGGGGATCGGATGAATCATCCGCGTTATGAGGAGACGGTGGGGATGGATCTCGGACTGCGGGAGATCGCGCCGGACCATCTGGTGGCGCGGGATCTGTGTTGTTTGTCGGAGGAGGATTGGAAGAAGGTGGAGTAGGGGGGCTCCGCAGGGCGTTGATGGGGGGATTAAATTGGTCGATTAAGGGTATCCGATTAAGGGTAGGGGTTAAGTTTTCCTGGGCCCGGAGGGACCTCGTACGGTAGCCGGTGGTAGCGCCCTGATCTTTATACACATCTCGGCCCTACAACTCTTGCGCTGAGGTGCAGCCCTCCTCTCGTGTCCCAGCGGGACAGCCGATGTTAGCCGTGGGCTTCAGCCCACGGATTGGGATCGGAAAATGGGTCGCGTCGCATAGCGACGCTTCAAGGGGTTGGGCGGGTCGCCTACGGAATGAGCCCCGGGTGATTGCCGCGAAACCGCCTGAAGCATCGCTACGCGATGCGCTTTGCTTTGTGAGACCCACCGTGGACTGAAGTCCACGGCTAACATCAATAGTCCCTCCGGGACATACTGATAACTGTTGCGCGGAAGACCGGGAGTCGTGGAAGACGATGGTTCTGGGAAACGTTGCCTTGTTGAACCTATATTTGGGGTTCGCATTTTTTGGTTATCGATTTTGTAATGCCTTTTCGAAGCCAACTATAGGCTGATCCCTAATGACCTCGAATCCGAGCGCCGACAGATCTCCGCCGGAATCACGGAGGCGGCTCCACTCGTCGATTCCAAATGCAATCTGATTCTGCGTGTACCCAACACTGGCGCCCCCTCCAATTGTTTCATCGATCTCCGAGACCTCTAACAAGAGGAACTTTGGTGGCCCCTTCCTCGTCGGCGTCGTACGTGTAGGATCGAACTCAATCTCAAACTCCATCGATAGCACGTACCTGTCATGAACTCCCACTTGGGAATTCCATCGAGGATCTCCCTTGGTCCCGTTATAGTAGCCGATCCAGTGGAAGGCATTCGGAAAAACATCAGCAAACTCCTTTGCAATCGGCATGCTAATCGATCCATTTCTTTCAGCGGCCTCCTTGTCGGCAATGGATGAGGAGACATGGCATCCAGGATGGACTATGCAGAGCGCAAAAACTAGGAAGCGGAGGGCGGCTCTGGACATGCTTCTGATGCTAACAGTATTTATTCGCAGGACATCCCGGAGTGATCTCCGGGAGGAGCCATTGGGGGGACGATGGCTTGGGAGGGCTTGAGGTGTCGAGGCATTTCGGGTGGGGACTCTATCGGGGTTGTGCGGAAGCGGGGATCGGTGGTTTGAGGAGGGGGTGGGCAGGGTGGCAGGCGGGTTTTTGGCGAGGGCCAAGGTCGATGATTGGTCGGAGGCTGCCGCCATCCCTTCAGGATGGGTGAGGTTGGGGGGCGGGGATCCAGGGCTGAAGCCCTTCGCTTTGTGCCCGGTCCCCTTCAGGGACGTCGATCAGGTGGGAAGATGTGGCGGGGGAGCGGGGGTAGGGGAGCAACGCGACGAACACCCCGGGAACAGGTGATTCAAGCGTAGAGAGCACCGCGGTCAGGGGTGCCAGCAGCGGACGTTGCGCAGTCAACTTCTCGCGGCGGCTGCGACCCTTGCCGGGGTCGGGAGAAGGTGGGCGGTTGACCGGTGGTGTCGTCGCGTTGCTCCTCAACCACCGGCTAATGGCTTTGTATCCCTCCGGGATGTGTAGATTGATTGCCGTTGCTCCTCAACAATCGGATGGCGGCTTTGGATCCCTCGGGGATGTGATCTAATGATCAGGGTTGAGACTCCGGACTGCGTGGAGCGGGATCCTCCATCCTCTCGGCGACGGCGTAGTATTGGAGGCGGCGGCCGAAGAGGAGGTTGACGAGGGGGGGGTAGAGGTCGAGGGAGGTGAGTTCGGTGGTGGGTTGGAAGCCGATCTTTTGGTAGTGGGCCCGCCATTCGGCGGGAGTGAAGTAGCGGAAGAGGCATTTGACACCCCAGGCGGCGTTGGCGGCCCAGTCGATGAGGCAGATGCGGGGGCGGGCGAGGAGGCCTTGTTCGATGTGGTCCTTGAGGATGAGGGCACGGGCGGTGACCCGGGCGACTTCGGCGAGGAGGGGATCGGGATCGGGTTCGTGGTGGACGACGTCGGCGAGGATGGCGACTTGGAAGGCGCGGTCGTCGGCGGGGATGTGGTAGCCGTCGAAGGCGAGGACGGGGATGGCTTCGCCGCCGCGGGGGAATTTTTCGCAGCCGGAGACGATCACGCCGGGCGGGCAGGCGGGGTGGTCCTGGATGGCCCGGCCGAGGGCGCCGACTCCGCAGCCGACATCGAGGACGCGGTCGCCTTCGCGGAGGGAGCGGACGATGAGGTCGGCGAGGACCTGGATGCGCTTGGCGTAGATGGGGGCGTGGAGGGCTTTGAGCATGGGGTGGTTGTCCTGTTGTATGGAGCGGAGGCGGAGGGGCAAGTCTGGTGTCGATATTTGGGGTGTCGGGGATGTGAAGAGGGCGGGACGCCCACGTTCCCCTTGGGGAATGGGGAGAGCGGGTTTGTAACCCGATGCGGACCGGGGCATTGCAGCGGATTGCAAACCCGCTCTCCATATTCGGGGCGGACGGCCATGATACGACAGATTTCTGATGATGCGGGTTGCAAACCCGCTCTCCATATTGAGGCTGGGGCCGTGAAGATTTTGGTCGTTGGCAAGGGTGGTCGGGAGCATGCGCTGGTGCGGGCGTTGAGTGAATCGGCGTCGAAGCCGGAGCTCTTTTGCTTCCCGGGGAGCGAGGCGATTTTTGAGCTGGCGAAGCCGGTGGATGCGGATGGGTTGCACTCGCTGGTGGGCTGGATGCTGGGGCAGGGGATCGATCTGTGTGTGGCGGGGGAGGAGAGCTATCTGGTGAAGGAGGAGGGGCTGGCGAATTTGTGTGAGGCGGCGGGGATTCCGTGTTGGGGGCCGAAGAAGGAGGCGGCGCAGTTGGAGGCGAGCAAGGAGTTCGCGAAGATCTTCATGCAGCGGCATGGGATACCAACGGGGTGGGCGAAGGCGACGGAGACGCTGGAGGAGGCGCGGGAGGCGATCGGCGGGGTGTATCCGACGGTGCTGAAGTTTGACGGACTGGCGGCCGGGAAGGGCGTGGCGGTTTGTGCGGATGAGGCGAGTGCGGAGGAGTTCTTGCACGAGGTGTGCACGGAGCGGCGCTTCGGGGCGGGGCGGGTCTTGGTGGAGGAGTGTCTGGTGGGGCCGGAGGTGTCGGTCTTTGCCGCGGTGAGTGGGCCGGAGTATGTGATTTTCACCCCGGCGCGGGACTACAAGCGGATCGGGGAAGGGGACGCGGGTCCGAACACGGGGGGGATGGGGGCGGTGGCGAGTCGGGTGTTGGTGGAGCCGGAGTTGATGGAGCGGATCGAGCGGGAGATCGTGCAGCCGACGGTGGCGGGATTGGAGAAGGATGGGTTGGGGTATCGCGGGTTCTTGTATTTCGGGCTGATGCTGACGGCGGAGGGGCCGAAGATCATCGAGTACAACTGCCGCTTCGGGGATCCGGAGTGTCAGGCGGTGATGCCGCTGGTGTCGGGAGATTTGGCGGCCTTTTGTTTGGAAGGAGCGAAGGGCTCGCTGGATGCGGGGCGCTTGACGTTTGATGAGGGGTGGAGCGTGTGCGTGATTTTGGCTTCGGCGGGGTATCCGGCGTCGTCACGGAACGGGGATGTGATCAGGGGATTGGAGAAGGTGGAGGGGGCGCGGGTGTATCACTCCGGAACGAAGCGACAGGAGGGGGCTTGGGCGACGAACGGGGGTCGGGTGCTGGCAGTGGTGGCGGGTGGGGCAAGTCGGGAGGAGGCGGTGGAGAAGGCACATGCGGAGGCGGCGAAGGTGGATTTTGAGGGGAGTTTGCGGCGGGGGGATGTGGGGCGGATGCATTTTGAGTGAGGAGGTTGGGGGAGGGCTTGCGACCGGGACGGTCACGCCACTGGCGTGGTTGAGTCGGCTGGGCGGTTGGGATCCGCCGCCACGGGTGGGGGAGGGCTTGCGACCGGGACGGTCACGCCACGTTAGCGGATGTCTTCCCAGGTTTTGGCGATGCGGAGGATGGTTTCCTCGGCGAGGTGGGGGCCGATGAGTTGTAGGCCGACGGGGAGGTGTTTGCCGTTGTCGCTGGGGACGGTGCCGGCGGGGACGCTGATGGCGCAGACGCCGGCGAGGTTGGCGGAGATGGTGTAGATGTCGGCGAGGTAGTCCTTGAGGGGATCGCCCTTGGCCTCGCCGATTTTGCGGGCGGGGGCGGGGCTGATGGGGGCGAGGATGGCGTCGACTTTTTGGAAGGCGCTTTGGAATTCCTGCTGGATGAGGGTGCGGACCTTCTGGGCGCGGGTGTAGTAGGCGTCGTAGTAGCCGGAGCTGAGGACGTAGGTGCCGAGGATGATGCGGCGTTTGACTTCGGCCCCGAATCCGGCGGCGCGGCTGGTGCCGTACATATCGACGATGCCGGTGCCCTTGTCGACGCGGTTGCCGTAGCGGACGCCGTCGAAGCGGGAGAGGTTGGAGGAGGCTTCGGCGGGGGCGATGATGTAGTAGGTGGCGACGGCGTGTTTGGTGAAGGGGAGGGAAAGCTCGACGAGTTCGGCGCCCTGCGCTTCGAGGGCCTTGGCGGCGGACTCGATGCGTTCGCGGACGGCGGGGTCGAGGCCTTCGCCGAAGTATTCGGCGGGGAGGCCGATGCGGGTGCCCTTGACGCCCTTGTTGAGGGACTCGCGGTAGTTGGGGACGGGTTGGTCGAGGCAGGTGGAGTCGCGAGGATCGGCACCGGCAATGGCTTCGAGGAGGAGGGCGGCGTCCTCGACGGAGTTGGTGAGGGGGCCGATCTGGTCGAGGGAGGAGGCGAAGGCGACGAGTCCGTAGCGGGAGACGCGGCCGTAGGAAGGTTTGAGGCCGACCACGCCGCAATGGGAGGCGGGTTGGCGGACGGAGCCGCCGGTGTCGGAGCCGAGAGCGGCGACGGCGGCACCTGCGGCGACGGCGGCGGCGGAACCACCGGAGGAACCGCCGGGAATGCGGTCGAGGTCGTGCGGGTTGCGGGTGACCTGGAGCGCGGAATTTTCGGTGGAGGAGCCCATCGCGAATTCGTCCATGTTGGTGCGGCCGAAGAGGATGGCTCCGGATTCCTTGAGCTTGCGCGAGGCGGTGGCGTCGTAGGGGGAGAGGTAGGCGTTTTGGAGGAACTTTGATCCGCAGGTGCAGGGTTCGCCCTGCACATTGATGTTGTCCTTCATGGCGATGGGGATGCCACCGAGGGGGAGGGAGAGGTCGGCGGCATCGGCGGCGGCGAGGGCGCGGTCGAGATCGCGGGAGAGGTAGGCACCGATGGAGTCGTTGGTGGAGTCGATGGCGGCGGCGACGGACTCGACGATGTCGCGGGAGGTGATCTGGCCGGCGGTGAGTTGTTGCCGCAGGGCGGTGATGGATTGAGTGGCGAGGGACATTTTGGAATGCGGAAGTGGGAGTGCGGAGTGCGGAAGTGGGAGATCGGAAGTGGGAGATCGGAAGTGGGAGATCGGAAGTGGGAGATCGGAAGTGGGAGA
>JAQCFL010000053.1 GCA_027619375.1 Verrucomicrobiota bacterium
AGTGGACCTGAGCGGGATTCTTTGTCGTGGCGGGACCATCTTGCGGACGACGCGGAGCAAGCGGTTCTTTGAGATCGAGTATCGGCGGCAGGCGATGGAGAACCTGAAGAGACGGGGGATCGACAAGCTTCTCGTGGTGGGGGGGGACGGATCGTTCCGGGCCCTGAATCAATTTTATGCGGACTTCGGGGTGCCCTTTGCGGGAATCCCGGCGACGATCGACAACGACATTGCGGTGACGGATTATTCGTTGGGGGTGGATACGGCATCGAATGTGATTGCGACGGCATTGGACAGTTTACGCGACACGGCGACCTCGATGAGGCGGGCCTTTGTGGTGGAGGTGATGGGGCGGCACTGTGGTTACCTTGGCATGGTGGGGGCACTGGCCTCCGGAGCGGAGGTGTGCATTGTGCCGGAGATTGAGTACGATCTTGATTCGATCCTGCTGCGGTTGCAGGGTCGGCTTGCGAAAGAGCGGCGATCGGTCTTCGCGATCGTGGCGGAGGGAGTGAAGGTGGGGGATTACCTCACGCGGATGTTCAACGACACGCTCGGGGTGGAAGCGCGGATGACGGTTCTCGGTCACATTCAGCGTGGCGGGGCTCCGACCGTGCACGACCGGGTGATGGGCTACAAGTTCGCGGTGGAGGCGGTGGATGCGCTGCACCGGGGGGAGAAGGGAAAGATCGTCGTTTACCGCAGCGGATCGGGTTTTGACCTTGTGCCGGTGCAGGAAGTGGCGGAAGGGAAGCCGAGGATTGATCCCGCGCTGATGGAGCTTTGTCGACCGCTAAGCTGTTAGGGACGCGCTGCTTTCGAGGGTAGGCGTCCTTTCATTCCCCTAGCCGAGAACCAGCATTTTTCCCTTCCCGCGCAGGGATTCCCTGGTGAGGGGGACGAAGAGTTCCTCTTCATCGACCGCCAATTGGGTGCTCACGTAGATGCCCTGTCCCCGGACGTCCCCGAAGAGGCAGGCCACCGCTGTTTCGCCGGCATCGTGGCCGGTGGCGATGCGGATCATACCGTTGAGGGGGGCTTTCCGGGTGCCGTCGATGACATACCAGCTGCCATCGAGGTGGACCTCGAAGACGGCGTGGAAGTCCTGTGGAATGAGGTAGTAGGCATAGACCATGACATAGCGGGCCGGGATGTTGAGGGCGCGGCAGAAGGCGATGCCGAGGTGGGCGAAATCGCGGCAGACGCCGGCGCGGGATTCGAAGGTGTCGAGGCTCCAGGATTGTTCGTTGGAGGTGCCGATCTGGTAGGAGATATTCTCGAAGAGCCAGTCCTCGACGGCCAGAGCCTGTGCCAGGGGGCTGCGGATGCCTCCGAAGAGGTCGTTGGCGATGGCCCGCATCCGGTCGGCGGGGGCGTAGCGGCTGGGATTCAGATAGGGCAGGGTGACCGCCTCGAAGGCGCCGGAGCTCTTCGGTTTGATCCGGGCGGCATCGACCAGATGGAGGGTGGTGTTCACGGTGGCTTGATAATCCACCGACAAGTGGCCCGGGGTGAGGACCTCGAGTTTGACGAGGCGGTTTGCTTCCAGTCCGACGGTCAGGTCGGTCCGGGTGACCTCCCGGCTGGTGGTCAGGGATTCGTCGATGATCTCCTGGCCCTCGGTTCCATGGCAACTCGTCGAGCAGATCAGGGTGGCGGGCTCGTTGATGTGGTAGTAGAGGGAGCTGCTGACGGAAAATTTCATAAGGCGGGTGTGGCGGCAGAAGGTTGCTCAATCTTATCGTTGGGACTTCGGACGGTTGCCATCAGAAAAAATAGGGGCTGGAGGGGGGGCGGAGCGACGAATCGCCAAATGCACGTTTACTCTGGCATCGATCGTGCTCATGGTAGTTCTACGGATGGATCAGTTTGGCGACTACAAGACGGAAGGCTTCTTCGATGAGGCAGTGGAGGAAGAGCCGAACACGATGCGAAGCGGCTATCTGGAGACCGCGAAGTTCTTTGCCCAGCTGACCGACCAGCGGATGCGGGCCAGCATTCGCTCCCTGGAGCGGACCTTTTTGAAGGCGGGGGTGACCTTCACGGTGTATTCGGACGGTCAGGGCACGGAGCGCATTTTCCCGTTCGACCCCTTTCCGCGGATCATTCCGGCCAACGAGTGGGACGTGATTGATCGCGGTTTGCGGCAGCGGATCAAGGCGCTGAACATGTTCCTCACGGATGTGTATTCCGAGCGGGCCATTCTCAAAGACGGCATCGTTCCCGCGGAACTGATCAAGACCTCGAAGCACAACCGGGCCGAGTTCGCGGGCCTGAAGGTGCCTCACGACACCTACATCCACATCTGTGGGACGGACCTGATCCGGGACGACCAGGGCACTTACTGTGTGCTGGAGGACAACGGGCGATGTCCGTCGGGAGTGTCCTACATGCTGGAGAACCGGTTGGCCATGAAGCGGACCTTTCCGGAGCTTTACCGGGACATGCGGGTCGAACCGGTGCGAAACTATCCGAAGGAGTTGCTGAAGATGTTGAACTCAGTGGCCCCGCACCAGAAAGACAATTCGGTCTGCGTGGTGCTGACCCCGGGGCAATACAACAGCGCCTATTTCGAGCACACCTTTCTCGCGCAGCAGATGGGCATCGAGATCGTGGAGGGGAGGGATCTCACCGTGGACAACGAGCGGGTTTACATGCACACGACCCAGGGGCTGGTGCAGGTGGACGTGATTTACCGGCGGATTGACGACGAATACCTCGATCCCCACTTCTTCAAGCGGGACTCCATTCTCGGCGTGCCGGATCTGATGAAGGCCTACCGGGCGGGGAATGTGATGCTGGTCAATGCGGTGGGAACCGGGGTGGCGGACGACAAGGCGACCTATTCGTATGTGCCCGACATGATCCGCTACTATCTGTCGGAGGAGCCGATCCTGCCGAACATCGAAACGTTTTTGGGGAGCCGGGAGGATGATCTGAAGTACATGCTGGAGAACATCGACAAGATCGTCATCAAGGCGGTCGATGAGGCCGGGGGCTACGGCATGTTGATCGGTCCGGCCTCCACCAAGGCGGAGCAGGAGGATTTCCGGGCCAAGGTGAAGGCGAATCCGCGGGGATTCATCGGCCAGCCGGTAATCTCGCTGTCGCGTCATCCGACCTTTTGCAATGGGAAGCTGGAGGGGCGTCACATCGATCTGCGACCCTATGTGCTGACCGGCAGCGAGACGGTGGTCGTTCCCGGCGGGCTCACCCGGGTGGCGCTGAAGAAGGGATCGCTGGTCGTGAATTCGTCGCAGGGCGGAGGCAGCAAGGACACCTGGGTGCTGCGCGGGAAGGACTCCAAGGATCAACCGTCATAAATCATGCTTTCCCGCGTTGCAGAGAACCTGTTTTGGATGAGCCGCCATATCGAGCGGGCCGACAACCTGGCGCGGTTGGTGACCGCGCACCAGAGCGAGTTGTTGGATGCGACCTCCGCGCCCTCGGAGGAGAGGCACAAGTGGCATCCCCTGTTGGAGGTGACGCAGATGGGCGACGAGAACTCCAAGGAGGGGGTGGTGTCCTACATGGTGAGTTCGGAGAAGAATCCGGACAGCGTGGTGAACTGTGTCTTTCACGGTCGGGAGAACGCCCGGGCGGTGCGGGACCAGATTTCCGAGGAAATGTGGCTGGAGTTGAACGCCCTCTGGCTGAATTTGAAGGCCATTCGCCCCACGCAGCGCAATCGGCACGACAAGATTTGCGAACTCGTGGTGCAATCGTCGATGAAGTTCCGGGGGATCATCAACACCTCCCTGCCGCGGACGGACGTGTGGGCCTTCGTGCAGCTCGGCGAGTATCTGGAGCGTGCCGACAAGACGAGCCGGATCGTGGACCTGCCGCACTTTCTCCCCAAGAACGAGGCGAAGTCCGCCTGGAACACCATGCTGCGGGCCTCCAGTGCCACTGCGGAGCACCGGCAACGATTCAAGGGGGAGGTCAACGCCACCAGCGTCTCGACCCTGCTGTTGTTTTCCACGACCTTTCCCCGATCGGTTCGGTTCGGCGTGAACCGGGTGTCCGAGCTGCTGCACACCATTTCCGGGACTCGGCAGGGAGACTATCTGAATGAAGCGGAACGGGCGGCCGGGGCGCTGCTGGCCCGGCTCAACTACTCGGCGGTGGAGGAGACGACCGAGATGGGGCTGCATGAGTACATTGACTCCATCCAGGTCGACTTGAACGGGATCGGTTTCGCGCTGGGCCAGCGGTATTTCCTGCTGCGGAAGGAGGCCCCGGAGACCAACGCCGAGAACTACGTGACCTCCCGGATGCAGGCGCAGGTGCGGATGCAGCAGCAGCAGGAAGAGGAGCAGCAGCAACAACAGTAACCGGCCCACGAGGTCCCCCATCAAACCCCATGTCCACCCACGTTGCGCTCTACCATCGCACTACCTATCTCTACGACGAAGAAATCGCCATCCACCCGCACATCGTGCGGTTGCGGCCGGTGCCGCATTGTCGCACTCCGATTCTGTCCTACTCGCTGACGGTCGAGCCCGGGGAGCATTTCATCAACTGGCAGCAGGATCCGTTCGGAAACTACCTGGCGCGGTTCGTCTTTCCGGAGAAGACCCGCAAGCTGGAGTTCGTGGTCGATCTGGTGGCCGATCTGACGACGATCAATCCCTTTGATTTTTTTCTGGAGGATTCGGCCGGGAAGGTCCCCTTCGACTATGGCGACGTCCTGAAAGCGGAGCTGGCGCCCTACCTGCGGCAAACGGGATTTGCCTCCGGACTGGATGAACTTGCGGCGGGGCTGAAGCCCACCGCGCCGGTCACCACGATCGATTTTCTGGTGGCGGTGAACCAAAGCGTGCAGCGTTTGGTGGACTACAAGGTCCGGCTGGAGGTGGGTGTGCAGACCTGCGAGGAGACCATGACGAAGCGATCGGGATCGTGCCGGGACTCCGCCTTTCTCCTGGTGCAATTGTTTCGGCAACTGGGACTCGCGGCGCGTTTCGTGTCCGGGTATCTGGTGCAGCTTCTGCCTGATGAGAAGCCGTTGGAAGGGCCCGAGGGACCGACCGCGGACTTCACCGACCTGCATGCGTGGACGGAGGTTTTTCTGCCGGGAGCAGGCTGGGTCGGGCTGGATCCGACCTCCGGGTTGTTCGCGGGGGAGGGGCACATTCCGCTGGCCTGCACGCCGGAGCCCTCCAGTGCCGCACCGGTGCAGGGCTCGACGGCGCCGGCCGAGGCGCGGTTCGATTTTGCCAATGTGGTGACGCGGGTGCATGAGGATCCGCGGGTCACCAAGCCCTACACCGAGGCGGAATGGCAGGCGGTCGATGCGGTGGGGCAATTGGTCGATGCGAAGCTGAAGGCCGGCGACGTGCGGTTGACGATGGGTGGCGAGCCGACCTTTGTGTCGATCGACGACATGGAAGGGGCCGCGTGGAACACCACTGCGGACAGTCCCGCCAAGCGGGAGCGGGCCATCGATTTGACTGGTCGGCTTCGCGAGTGTTTCGCGCCGGGGGGATTGATCTGGTTCGGGGAGGGCAAATGGTATCCGGGGGAGCCGGTGCCGCGTTGGGCCTATGGGGTGTTTTGGCGGAAGGACGGCTATCCGCTTTGGCGGTCGCCGAGCACGCAGGGTGATCCCGCGAAGCCGGGGAAATATGGATTTGACGAGCCGCGTCTGCTGGCCTGTGCGGTGGCGGACTGCCTTGGCATTGCGGAGGCCTGTGTGACGCCGGCGCTGGAGGACATCGACTACTATCGGTGGAAGGAAAGCACGCTGCCCTACGCCGAGAAGGTGGAGGAGGCCGCGGAAGATGATTCGCTGGAACGCCGCACCATCGCGAAGTTGGAGAAGCGCGGCCTGGATGTGCCGACCGGGCAGGTCCTGCCGCTCTTTCACTGCAAGAAGCGGCAGCGTTGGATCGGGGCGCAGTGGAAGATGAAGCGACCGTCGCTCTACCTGATCCCCGGGGCCTCGGCGATGGGCTTTCGCCTGCCGCTGGACTCGATCCGGAAGGCGACCGAGGAGGACATTCTGGAAGAGCGCTCCCCCATGGAGAAGCATTGGCCGCCACTCGCGCCCGATCCGTTGGCCGCGGCCGGCCGGGGAGCGGAGGACGAGTCCGCCGACAGTGACTGGGTCCCGAGGACGGCGTTGACCATCGAGAACCGCGAGGGTCGGCTGCACGTCTTCTTTCCGCCCACCGGAACGCTGGAGTCCTATCTCGAACTGCTCTCTGCGGTCGAGCAGGCCGCCGAGAAGACCGGATACCAAGTGATCATTGAAGGGTATGAGCCGCCGAAGGATCCGCGGATCGAGAGCATGAAGGTGACACCTGATCCGGGTGTGATCGAGGTGAACATCCATCCCTCGTCCTCATGGGCGGAATTGGTGGAGCGCACCGAGACGCTTTATGAGCAGGCGCGGCAATCGCGGCTGGGAGCGGAGAAGTTCATGCTCGACGGACGGCACACCGGCACGGGTGGAGGAAACCACGTCGTCATCGGCGGGGCCACCCCGGCCGACAGTCCCTTCCTGCGCCGGCCCGATGTCCTCGCCAGCCTGATCGCCTTTTGGCAGCACCATCCCGGTCTGTCGTACTTGTTTTCGGGGCTCTTCATCGGTCCGACCAGCCAGGCACCGCGGGTCGATGAGGCGCGGGACGACCGGCTCTTCGAACTTGATATCGCCCTGAACACCTTGCATGAGGGCATTGCGGAGTCCGGCATGATCGACCGGACCCTGCGTCATCTCCTCACCGACCTGACCGGAAACACGCACCGGGCCGAGTTCTGCATCGACAAGTTGTGCTCTCCGGATTCCGCGACGGGTCAGCTGGGGCTGCTCGAATTGCGGGCCTTTGAAATGCCACCGCACCGCCACATGGCTTTGGTGCAGTCGCTGTTGGTGCGCTCCATCCTCGCCCGTTGTTGGGAGAAACCCTATCGGCATCCCCTGGTGCGGTGGGGGACGACGCTCCATGACAAGTATCTGCTGCCGCACTGGGTGTGGGAGGACATCGGGGACGTCTGCGATGACCTGCAGCGGGAAGGGATCCCCTTTCAAAAGGAGTGGCTGGAACCGTTCTTCGAGTTCCGCTTTCCGCGGATCGGCACGGTGACGCACTTTGGTGTGGAGCTTGAAATTCGCACCGCCCTGGAGCCTTGGCACGTGCTGGGCGAGGAATCCACCAGTCAGGGCACGGCGCGATTTGTCGATTCCTCCGTGGAGCGCCTGCAGGTGAAGGTGCGGGGGTTGACCGAAGGGAAGCACGTCCTCACCTGCAATGGCCGGGCGGTACCCTTGTCGCCGACCGGCACGCGGGAGGAATGGATCGGCGGGGTGCGTTTCAAGGCCTGGGATCCGCCCTCGGCACTCCATCCATCGATTGCGGCTCAGACGCAATTCGTCTTTGACCTCGTGGACATTCGCAATCGCAAGTCGCTCGGCGGGTGCATCTATCACGTGGTGCATCCCGGGGGCCGGAACTACGAGACCTTCCCGGTCAATGCGCGGGAGGCGGAATCCCGTCGTCTGGCCCGCTTCTGGAACAGTGGGCACAGCCCCGGGGTGATCAGCTCGGAAGCGGTGGGTGGCGCTCCGATCGGTCCCTCCACCGGCAGGTTCGAGCTCGTGCCCGGGGGGCGAACGGTGGAGCACATCCCGCGGGAGCAGTTCAACGCCGATTTTCCGAATACCCTCGATTTGCGCACTTCTTCCGCTTGCGGCTAAACTGATTCTGCCTAGAGTGCGCAATGAGTTCGAAGACGGGCGAGGTGTCCGCTTTTGATTACAGGATTCAGGGGGACAGACGGGATGAGGCCTTGTCCCGGGACGGGGTGACCGCACCCGAATGGGGTGAGTTGTTCGCGTCGCTCGCTCGTCATGGGAGCACCGTTCTTTCCGAGTGGCGGAACACCGCGGCGCGAATCTCGCGGGAGCGCGGTCTGGCCTACCGTCCGGCCAGCATCGACGGGAATCCGGGGGAAGGATGGACGCTTGATCCGATTCCGTGGATCATTTCTCCGGAACGTTGGGCTTCGCTGGAAGCCGGGATTTCCCAGAGGAACCGGTTGTATGAAAAGCTGCTGGAGGATCTCTACGGGCCGCAGCGCACCTTGAAGGAACGGCTCTTTCCGGCGGAGATCCTGCTGAGCCATCCCGGCTACCTTCGGGCCCTGCACAACCTGCCGCCCGGCAACGGGATCGTCGGACTCGGGCTGTCGGCCTTCGATGTGGCGAGAGACACCGCGGGGCAAACCTTCGTGGTGAACGACCGCTTCGACCGGCCTTTCGGACTGGGGCTGGCGCTGGAGAACCGGACCGTCGTCAACAAGGTGCTGCCCCGCCTCTTCGGCCGCTGCGGAGTGCGGCGGATCGGTCAGTTTTTCACGGACTGGTTTGCCTATCTTGGCCGATGCGCCCCCTCCGGCACGGCCGCACCGCAGGTCGTGATCCTCGACAGCTCCGAACAGGGCAAGGATTCCGAGCTTGGATTTCTGGCAAATTACTGCGGCATTTCCCGGGCCCATCCCTCCGACCTGACTGTGCGGGACGGGCGGGTGTGGATCAAGGCGCTGCGCGGATTGGTGCCGGTCGATGTTCTGTGGAAAACGATGGCGGGCCGTGAGCTTGATTCCCTGGAATCGGAGAACAGCTCGGCCCGGGGGATCGCGGGGATCTTTGAGGCGATTCGCGGTGGCGGGGTGGCGGTGGCCAGTCACCCCGGATCGGAGGCGCTGCAGTCGCCGGGCTACTATCCCTACCTTCCCAGGCTGTGCCGCGCCCTGCTTGATGAGGAGTTGCTGATCCCTCCGGTCGCGACGTGGTGGTGTGGGCAGCCGAAGGCCCTGTCCCATGTGGTGGAGAACCTGGCCACCATGGTGGTGAAGCCGGCCGGGCCGCACCACGATTTTCGGACGCAGTATGGGAGCCGACTTGCGGGATCGGAGTTGGCGGACCTGAAGGCCCAGATCCTGGCGCACCCGACGAAGTTTGTGGGGCAGGAAGAGTTGCTCATCTCGACCATTCCGACCTCCCGGCCGGGAGGTCTGGTGCCGCGCGGGGCGGTGGTGCGGATGTTTTCGTTTCAGGATGGGAATCAGGGCATTCAGGTCATGCCGGGTGGACTGGCGCGGCTGAGCACCGAATCCGGGGTCATCGTCTCGACGCGCAACTGCGGGGAATCGAAGGACGTCTGGGTTCGCTCCCTTCTGGAGGAACAACCGTTCAGCATTGCCTCCGCCATCAGCCAGACCCACTTGGTCAGTCCGGACCTCGTGCCGAGTCGCACCGCCGAGAACCTGTTTTGGACCGGGCGTTACGCGGAACGAACGGATGTCATTTCGCGCTTCGCGGCGCGGGTCATCGACGTGCGCTTCCAGGGATTTTCGCAGGAGCACAGCATTGGCCAGGAGCACGAGGATCTCCTCCTGCAGACGCTGTTCAAGATCTTCGATTGTGAGGGGCATCTCGAGGACGCCAAGGATGCCGACGCGCGGCTTGACCTGATCCTGCGGGACCGGGCCTGCCCGGTGGGGGTGACCTACAACTTGGAGCGGTTTTTCAATGCCACGCAGACGGCGCGGGAAGAGTGGTCTCCGGCCAGCACCCTCACGATCTCCGCCTGCTACGAAGGCTGGAATGGGGGGCCGAGGGGCGACGGGCAGCGCGAGCAATTCGATTCCAGGTTGAAGATGTTGCAACTGAACCTGTCCGCCTTTTTGGGGCTGAATCTCGACAGCATGACGCGCGACGAGGGCTGGGCCCTGCTGGACGCCGGACGTCGGCTGGAGCGGAGCTTCATCGTGAGCGGACTGCTGAGCTTCCTGTTGAAGGCCGAGCTCAAGGAGGACATGAAGGCCCTCTACAACGAATCGATCCTCTACTTTCTGGACAGTGTCCGGACCTTCCAGAGCCGCTTTCATGACACGCCCTCCACGGAGCTCACGGTCCGGCTTTTGCTGGGTGAGGCCGACTATCCGAAATCCGTCTCCTATCTGCTGGGGCGACTCCACAAGGTCCTGCGGAAGCTGCCCACCCCGGGTCAACAGGCGCATCCCTGCGATTTGATCGAGCCATGGATCGAGAAGATGCGCCGGTTCAACGCCACCATGAACGAGGGGAAGTTTCGGCGGCGGGAAACGATCTTGTTTCTGGATGAACTATTCGCGTTTCTGGCGACCCTTTCGGATGCCCTGACCGTTTCCTACTTCAGTCACGCCAGTAAACGCAGATGAGCACGGTTCGCTATCACGTCCGGCACCGCACCGCGTATGTTTACTCGGGGCGCATTGATTTGTGCCACAGTCTCGCCCACCTCGCTCCCCGCGAGGAGGTCGGGCAGGAGATCCTCGCCCATCACCTCGATGTTTCTCCGGCCCCGCATTACCAGATGGCCCGGAAGGACTACTTTGGCAACGGCACCAACTACTTCGCCATTCAGGGGTCGCACGCCGAATTCGCGGTGATCTCCACCTTCACCGTGGAAAAATCCGACCTCGTTCCGGTGTTGCCGGACAGCGGATTGAGCTGGGACCGCGCCTGGAACCGGCGCCTCATGGTCGAGCAGGACGAGACGGGAATCTGTTTCGGCAACTACCTGCTGCCGACCGCCTCCTGCCCCTCCCTCGAGGATATCGATGCGTTTCTGGCCCCCAGCCTGAAGCCGGGCCGGGAGATCATGGACTTGGTGAATGAGTTGATGGCGCGGATCTACACGGAGTTCGACTACGTCCCGGGGGCAACCGACAACTCGACGCCGCTGCAGGTGGTCCTCGAGCAGCGCAAGGGCGTTTGCCAGGATTTTGCCCACGTCATGATCGCCGCGCTGCGCCGCATCAATATTCCGGCCCGCTATGTGAGTGGCTATTTGGAGACCATTCCCCCTCCGGGGGTGAAGAAGCTGCAGGGGGCCGATGCCAGCCACGCCTGGGTGGAAGTCCACAGCCCGGCGGGCGGGTGGATCGGCTTTGATCCCACCAACAACAAGATTCCCGGGCATCAGCACATCAAGATCGCGCATGGACGGGACTACTTTGACGTCCGGCCGCTGCGGGGGACCTTCCTCGGGAGCGGGGGCCAGAAACTGAGTGTCGAAGTGGACGTGGAGCGGGTGTAGGACCTCAATACTCCCGGTCGAGGAGGTAGTGGGCGATCTGTTCGAGGTGGAGGGCCTGGCGGCGGAGGGGTTTGAGGGCGGTGAGGGCCTTGGTGGTGAGGCGGTGGGCCTCCTGGCGTGATTTTTCGAGGCCGAGGATGGAGGGGTAGGTGGCCTTGTTCACGGCGGCGTCCTTACCGGCGGTTTTGCCGAGCATTTCGGTGGACTGGGTGACGTCGAGGATGTCGTCGATGACCTGGAAGGCGAGGCCGAGGTGGTAGCCGAAATCGGTGAGGGCCTGGAGTTGGTGGGGGGTGGCGTTGGCGGCCATGCCGCCGAGGCGGAGGGAGGCGGTGAGGAGGGCGGCGGTCTTCGCCTCGTGGATGCGAATGAGGTCGCGCTTGGTGAGTTTCTTGCCCTCGCCTTCGAGGTCGAGGACCTGGCCACCGATGAGACGGCGGCTGTCTCCGGCCTGGGCGAGTTCGGTGATGTAGTGCTGCACCTGGTAGCGGGAGCAGGGGGCCATGGTGGCGAGGATGGCGAAGGCTTCGGTGAGGAGGGCGTCGCCGGCGAGGACGGCGATCGCTTCGCCAAAGACCTTGTGGCTGGTGGGCCGTCCGCGGCGCAGATCGTCGTCGTCCATGCAGGGCAGGTCGTCGTGGACGAGCGAGTAGGTGTGGACGAGTTCCACCGCGCAGGCGGCGGGAAGGGCGCCCTCGGGATCGCCGCCGCAGGCCTCTGCCGCGGCGAGGGCGAGGATGGGGCGCAGGCGCTTGCCCCCCGCGAAGACGGAGTAGCGCATGGCCTTGTGAATGGTGGCGGGGCGGACCGATTCCTTGGGCAGAAAGCGACGGAGGGCCGCATCAATCCGACGTTGATGATGGCGGAGGTAGGGTTTCAGGTCGGACATTTGGGAATGCGGAATGCGGAATGCGGAATGGGGAAGGTTCGGAGGACGGCTAGAGCAGCTCGGCGATTTGGACGGCGTTGAGGGCGGCACCCTTGCGGACCTGGTCGCCGACCACCCAGAGGGCGAGGGCGTTGGGGAGGACCTGATCCATGCGGAGACGGCCGACGAGGCAGTCGTCCTTGTTGGAGGTGTCGAGGGGGGTGGGGTAGAGGTTCCGGCTCGGGTCATCGACCAGGCGGACACCGGGGTAGCCCTCGAAGGCGGCCCGGGCGGTCTCCACCGTGACGGGCTTTTCGAACTGGGCGCTGATGGAGACCGAGTGGCTGCGGTAAACCGGCACGCGGACGCAGGTGCAGGTGACCTTGAGCGACTCGAGGCCGAGGATCTTGCGGCCCTCGTTACGCATCTTCTGTTCTTCCTTCGTGTAGCCGTCGGCGAGGAAACGGTCGACCTGCGGGATGACGTTGAAGGCGATTTGGTGGGGATAGACGTTTTTCTCGCAGGGTTGATCGTTGGCGAGGGCCTTGACCTGGTTTTCCAACTCGATGATCCCCTGTGCTCCGCTGCCGGAGACGGCCTGATAGCTGGAGGCGATTATGTTCCTCAACCCGAACTGCCGGTGGAGGGGGTAGAGGCCCATGAGGGTGACGATGGTGGTGCAGTTGGGATTGGCGATGATGCCGCGGGGGCGGTTGGCGGCGGCCTCGGGATTGATTTCGGGGACGACGAGGGGGACATCGGGGTCCATGCGGAAGGCGGAGGAGTTGTCGATGACCACCGCCCCGGCGGCGGCGGCGGCGGGGGCGAACTCCTCCGAGATGGAGCCCCCCGCGCTGAAGAGGGCGAGGTCGATGTCGCCGAAGGAATCCTTGGTCAATTCCTGCACGGTGATGGCCTCGCCGCAGAACTTCAGCGTCTTGCCGGCCGAGCGGGCCGAGGCCAGCAGAGTGAGCTTGCGGACGGGGAAATTGCGTTGTTCGAGGCAGGTGAGCATTTCGGCTCCGACCGCTCCGGTGGCACCGACGATGGCGAGATGAGGTTGTGAGGACATGGTTCTCCCTGCTGGAGGCGGGAATGGGGGCGCGGAGTCTAGCGGAAAAATTCGGGGTTTCAACTGCGGGGGAGGGGAGTTGGAGGAAAAAAATGCCCGGAAAGAGACGACTTAATCTTTCTTGATTGAAGGTTGGCCCTGGATATGCTCCGCCCATCTGGAAGCATTGATTCACGGTGCTTCTTAACCAAAAATAACAACAATGAAGACCTTACACCTCATCGCACTCACCGTTTTGGCCGCCGGCGCGCTCGTCACGACCTCGTGTTGCCCGAAGCAAGCCCCCGCCCCTGCGCCAGTCCCCTACACTGGAAAATAATGCTTTTGTCGTAGGCGATTCCGTCCACAATCGGGCTGTCGTTGACAACAAAAACTGACCAATAAACATGAAAATCACAAAAATCATTGCCGTTCTCGCCGCGTTGGCTGGCCTGACGCTTTCTGCTTGCAGCTCGGACCCTGGTCCGACCGCCCCTCCGCCGGTTCCTGGACCGGTTGATTTCGGCAAGTAAAGCATCTTGGATCCGGCATGGAAACCGTGGAGGTTTCCATGCCGGACTCCTTTTCCCGGAATTCGCATCGACGACCGGGTAACACTTGAGCATCCTTTTGACATGAAGCGTATCATTACCATTCTTGCATTGGCCATTGTTGCCGCAGGCCTCAGCTCTTGCGGCTGCTGCTCTGGTGAGGCCCCGGCGCCACCGCTGCGCCCCCTTCCGCAGTTCAGCGAGATCCCGCAGGTGCACTACGGCAAGTAGATCCCGGCGCTCCGAATGTGGAGCGCATCATTCGATTTTCAGTGTGAGGAGGCCTCCGGGCCGTCTCCCCTGAGTCATTAAAGCCACGGAAATCCGTGGCTTTTTTTGTTTGTCTGCGGTGGGAGAATCTTCCACCTTGTAGGGGTAGATTTACCATGATCGACGCCGACAAGAAATTCCACGGAGGGCGCAGGTATTACCACCGCCACTCGGAATCCGAGCGGGATGTTCCGGTCAATCCGAGTTGGCCGGAGCGGCAGATGATGATGCGCAAGGAGCAGCGGCGGCGGTTGCTGCGTTTGTTCGGGCTGGCTGTGTTGTGCATTGCAGTGGTGGTGGGGACCTTCTATTTGATGTCCCCCGGCGAGCAATGAATGCCGACTGATCTTTCGAGATCAGGCCTTTGCCTCCCGGCGTCGCTTTTGGTAGAAGCCGGGCCTCCCTGCGATCCCACATGACTAGAAAAGCCATTATTAATCTCTGTGTCTTCATCGCCCTGGCGCGCTTGACGGCCATCATCTGGCAGCAAACGGCGGAAAAGCCCAAGCCGCCTGTCGATCCGGACAAGGTGGAGTACAAGGAGACTCTTATGGGGGAGTTGGTCCCGGTGGATCAGGCCGAGGAGGAGGGCCTGGGAGGCGCGGGCCAGGTCTTGATCCGGGGCATTATGTTCTTGGTGCTGGGGCTCTATGCGGCGGCCATGTTCATCGGCTTTGTGCTGCCAAACCTCGTGACCCGCGCCACGCGGGAGATGTATGGATCGGGAGCGGAGGTGGAGGACGATCCGCTGCACGATGCGCGGTCCATGTATGCGCAGGGGGACTATGAGGGGGCGATCGCGATCTACCGGGAGGTGGCGAAGGAAACCCCCGATGACCGGTTCCCGTGGGTGGAGATCGCCAAGATCCAGAACGACAATCTGGAGAATCCCGATGCGGCCATTGCGACCTTGAAGGAGGGCTTGGAGTCGAAGGAGTGGTCGGTGAACAACGCGGCGTTCTTCCTGTTCCGGTTGGCGGAACTCTACGAGAAACAGAAGGGGGACCTGATGACCGCCGTGCAATTGTTGCAACAGGTTGTCGAGTTGTTCCCGGAAACGCGTCACTCCGCGAACGCCATCCACCGCCTGCGGGAGTTGGGCGCGATGTAAGGGAATCACCCCCAAGCACACCAGGGGTATGGGAGGGAGAATCAACTGGCTGGCGAGGGTGCCTCTGGCCGGATTGGTGCTGGGCTGTTTTGCCGGGCTGTTTTGTGCGGAGCAGGGGATCTCCTGGTGGGGCTTGTTGATCCTGCTCCCCGGGGTGCTGGCGGCGTGGCGGCTGAGATCGGTGGGTTTCGGACTGGCCTTGGTGGGCTGGGTGGGGCTGTGGGGGGTGCACGGGGCGCGGCTGGAGACGCTGCGGGTTCTGGAAACGATGGTGCGGCCGGGTCGCCTGGTGGAGTTGCGGGTGGTGGTGCGGGGGGTGCAGGAGCGGGGAGGATTTCACCCCGAGGCGGTGGTGGAGGTGCGCGAGGGGGTGGGGAGTGGCGGGCTCCTGGGCCTGCGCGGTTTGACGGAGGAGGTGCAACCGGGGGATTGCCTGCGGATCGTGGGTGAGGCGCGGGGTGCCGGACGGGTGCGGAATCCGGGCGAGCTGGATCGGGGTGCCAGGCTGCGCAGGAGTGGGGTGGCGGGAGAGGTGCGGGTGAAGGAGATGGAGGTGTTGGACGAGACTTCCGTGCTGATGTGGCCGCGGCGTTGGGCGTGGGAACTGCGCGGGACGGTGCGGGAGCGTATCGTGCTTGGGCTGGAGGAGGGCAGCCTCGGGGCCGCGATCATCCGCGCTCTCGTGTTGGGCGAACGGGATGGGGAGCAGGTGGAGGCCTTCGCGGTTTTTCGCAACAGTGGGACGATGCATGTCTTTGCGGTCAGCGGGCTGCATGTTGGGATGATCGGGTTGTTAGCGTGGGGGTTGTTGCGTCTGCTGCGGGTGCCGCGCTCCTGGGGGATCTGGGTGGTGCTGGTGGTGATGTGGGGCTATGCGATGGTGACCGGTCTGCGGCCGCCGGCGATGCGGGCGGCTTTGATGGCCAGCGTCTTCCTGGCGGGTTTCGCGGTGCGGCGGGATCCGGTGCTGGGCAACGCCCTGCTGGCGAGCCTGCCCCTGGTCCTGTTGGGCGATTCGTTCCAGTGGAGCCAGGCAGGGTTCCAGCTTTCCTATCTGGTGGTGGCTTCCATTATCCTCGTCGCTCCGCCCTGCCACCGGTTCATCGCGCCCTGGCTGCAGGGCGATCCCTTTTTGCCCCGCGTGTTGTATAGCCGGGGGCAGGCGATGGGTCGGGTGGCGAAGATAAAGGTGGGAGGGCTTGCGGTGGTGTCGTTTTCGGCGTGGATGGGTTCGCTGCCCTTGATGTGGGGGCACTTCGGGCTGGTCACCCCGGTAGCGGTGCTGGCGAGCCTGGTCCTCGTGCCGGTGGTCTTCGTGATTCTGGGGTTGGCAATGATCGGCCTGCTGTTCGGCGTGGTGTGGGAGTCCGGAGAGGTGGTGTTGAACCGGGCCAACGGAGCGCTGACCTTGGTCGCCCACGGGATGGCAAGGGGATTTGCGGCGCTGCCGGGCAGTCACTTCGAAGTGGCGAAGGCACGCTGGTGGGGAGAGGGGTTGGTCGTTTTTGATCTGCGGGACGGGGACGGGGCG
>JAQCFL010000444.1 GCA_027619375.1 Verrucomicrobiota bacterium
GGGGATGGTGTCGTGCCAGCCGGAGGCATTGACGCCGAGGAAGGAGAAGGCTTCAAAGGGAATGAGGCGGCAGAGGGTCCGGCCGAGGATTTGTTTCCAGGAGGGCTTCAGATCGTCGAGGGTGAGGACGAGGGTGTTGGTGAGGATTTTTCCGAGGGTGCGTCCGAGGAGCAGTTCCATGACGAAGAAGTAGCCGAGGAAGATGCCATAAACGACGACGTAGAAGTAGGCTGACTCAATGAATTTGGCGACGGGTGCGTAGTAGAGGGCGGCGTAGCCAAAGCAGAATCCAATCCCGAAGAGGAGGGCATAGCTGGCGACCGAATCGATCAGGGAGTTTAGGAATCGCTTGCCGGCGGTGGCCCGGGGATAGATGAAACGAGTTTCTCCGGAGAGGGGAGAGGGAGCGGGTTGTTGCAGGTCCATTGTCAGGATGGTGGCAGGGAAGGTGGGGAGGGGGAGGGGGAAGGGGATTGTTGGCGGGGAAGGGGGAAGGCTGATGACCGGGACCCGTCCTCTGCCTTCGGCTACGGAGGGCAGGCTGGTAACGCCTCGGTGTGGGTGAGTCGGCGGGACGGTTGGGAAACCGCCGCCACGGATGAGGGAGGCTTGCGACCGGGACGGTCACGCCACGGATGAGGGGCCTACTTGCCGTGGGCTTTGACGAAGTCGATGTTGGCGCGGACCTGGGGGACGCTGTCTTGCCAGTCGGCTTCGTGTTCGATGGAGAGGTGACCGTTGAATTTCTGGCGCTTGAGTTCCTCGAGGCAGGCGGCGACATCGACGACGCCGGTGCCGGCAACGACGACGGGGGCGTTGCCGAAGGTGGCCTTGTCCTTGAGGTGGACGCTGATGATGCGGCCGTCGAGGATGCGGAGGCATTCGACGGGTTTGAGGTTGGAGGTGCACCAGTGGCCGAGGTCGGCGCAGGCGCCGAGGTGGTGGTCGCGGCTTTCAACGACGCCGAGGATGTAGAGGGGGTTCCAGACCTTGTATTTCGGATTGCTCATGGAGCCGCCGTGTTCGTGGAAGGCGACGTTGATGTCGAATTCCTTGGCGGCGGCTTCCCAGGCGACGACTTGTTCGGTGGATTCCGTGCAGACGGAATAGAGTTCCATCTTTTTGGCGAACTCCATGATGGCGCGGACATCCTCGGGGCTGCCGGCACCGACCACGCCGTAGTTGACGGGGCGCACTCCCAGGCGGAGGCATTCGGCTTTGAGTTCGGCCATGGCGGCGGGGGACATGGTGTGGCCGACTTTTTCTTCGGAGCCGGGTTTGAGGGGCTGGCCGGGGTAAAATTCGATCATGTTGCCGCCGGCCTCCTTGGTCTTGGCGATGGCTTCGAAGGCGGTGAACTCCTTGAAGGTGTAGGCCTGGGCGCCGACGAACCAGCCGTTTTGGCTGAGTTCTTCGGGGATGGGGGTGGCGTGGAGGGCGGCGGTGAGGGCGAGGGCGAGCAGGATGGATTTCATGGATTGGTGGAAGGAGATTGCGCCTTCCGGGTGGGATTACCGCGGAGGGGGGGTGGATCTTGCCGTCCGTTCGGACTTGATCGGGGGGGCTCAGTAGGCGAGGGCGAGCCAGAGGGCGGTGATCATGAGGAGGGAGCCGAGGATGCGGCGGCCCCAGTGTTCCTTGCCGGCGACGCCGCCGAAGAGGACGAGCCAGAGGACGGCCATGACGCCGCGGGAGGAGTAGGCGACGTTGCTGAGGGTGGGTTGGGCGTATTCGGAGAAGGCGATGTTCACGAGGACGGTTTGGATGCCGAGCATGAGGCCGGCGAGGAGGACGAACCATTTGGCGGCGCCGGAGGAGAGGAGGGCAGGGAGTTGTTTGGCGCGGCTGGCGACGAGGAAGACGGACATGAGGGCGGAGGTGCCGAGCATGAGGGCGAGCCAACGGGCCGTGCCGACGGTGGAGCCATGGAGGCCGGTGAGGAAGTCATTGAAGCCAAAAAAGAGGCAGGCGAGGAGGGTGAGTCCGACCGTCTTGCGGTGGGCGCGCCAACCGCTGAGGCTGGCCCCGGCGACGAGGAAGACGGCGAGGGTGGCCACGGTGACGGCGAGGAGGAGGAAGGGTCGGCCGCTTTCGAGTCCGAAGCCGATGGAGAGGAGGGCGACGACGAGGATCTTTGCGCCGAGGGCGGAGGAGTGCACGGCGAGGTGGCCGCGGCGCACGGACTGGATGGAAAACCATTGGCCGAAGAAGAAGAGGATGCCGTTGGCGACGGCGAGCCAATCGAGGGAGGAGAGGGTGAGGAATGAGCCGGGAGGGCGCTTCCAGGCGAGGACCACGGCGACAGTGAGGATGTTGCAGAGACCGGCGATGAGAATGAGGCTGACGCCGCGTTTGGTGGCGGATTGGATGGACCAGCCGAGGATGGGATGGAGCAGGGCGCCGAGGAGGGGGAGGAGGATGGCGCCGGACATTTGAATGCGGAAGGGGGGGGTGGAATGCGGAAGTTGGGGAAGGAGAGAGGGAACCGCGAAGGGACGCGAATTTGCGCGAATGTGGGGAGGGTTATTGGTTATTTGTTATTGGGGAAGAGGGATGGAAGGGAGGGGGCGGTGGCGAAGCTTTGGTCGGAGGGGCGATGGATGGCAAGGCAAGGGGTTGGAAAGGTTGGAGGTTGGGGAGGTGGTGCGGGGGGGACGCCGACGCCTCGCAGAGGAGCCGCT
>JAQCFL010000445.1 GCA_027619375.1 Verrucomicrobiota bacterium
TATGGCAGGAACAGGGGCAATCGGGGCAACCCCCATTTCCCCGCCCTCCGGTCCGGCCCGACGGCTGGCTCAGGGGCCTCCCTCCAAAAGCAAATTCCTAGCAGTCACACCAAACATCAACGCCCTCGCGGCGCAGGGGATGAGGTTCACCGACTACCACTCGAACGGCGCCGTCTGCTCGCCCACACGCGCCGCGCTGATGACCGGGCTCTATCAGCAGCGCGTGGGCATCAGCGGCGTGGTCACCGCCAAGCGACACCGCGACGTGGGCCTGGCCGTCGGGGAAACCACCATCGCCGAAGTGCTCTCGGAAAACGGCTACGCGACCGCTCTTTTCGGCAAGTGGCATCTCGGCTACGATCCGAAGTTCAACCCCGTCCATCAGGGCTTCGATGAGTTCGCCGGATTCATCAGCGGCAATGTCGATTTCTTTTCCCACATCGATCAGGAAGGGCACAAGGACTGGTGGCACGGCGACAAGCCCACTCCGGAGGAAGGCTACGTCACCCACCTGATCACCCGCCACGGCCTGCGTTTCATCGAAGAAAACAAGGACAGGCCGTTTTTTCTTTATCTCCCACATCTCTCGCCGCACTACCCCTATCAGGGACCGGATGACCAACCGATCCGTTCGGCGGACGGCGTGCGGATTTCCGCCGCTCCCGACATGGACATTCCGCGGGCCTATCGGGACATGATGGTGGCACTGGACAAGGGCGTCGGCGAAATCATGGCCGCCCTCGACAAACACGGGCTCGCCGAACGTACCCTCGTGATCTTCTGCTCCGACAACGGCGCGAGCCAACACGGCAGCAACGGCCCGCTCCGGGGGCACAAGGGATCGATCCACGAAGGTGGCCACCGCGTGCCGATGATCGCCCGCTGGCCGGGCGTGATCCCCGCCGATAAGGTCTCCGACGCCACCGCCCTCGGCATGGACTTTTTCCCCACTCTCCTCGACGCCGCCGGGATCAAGGCCCCCGGCAAACTCGACGGGACCAGCATCCTCCCGGTCCTGCGCGCCGAAGCCGATCTGCCGGAACGCACGGTCTTCTGGAACGTCGGCAAGGGCGCCGCCGCGCGCCGCGGCCCGTGGAAACTGGTGATCGAAGGCGGGGACAGGAAAGCCGCCGGCAGCGTCTATCACCTCGGCGACGATCCGGCGGAGGAGAGGCCCGTGGAGAATCCCGAAGTCCACCAGCGACTGCGCAAAGAGCTGGATGCCTGGCTGGAAAGCTGGCAAGATGTGCGCCAGCACTCGTGAAAACCACCAACCCCCATTTCCCCGCCCTCCGGTCCGACCCAATGGCTGCCTCAGGGGCCGCCCTCCAAAAGCAAATTACTAGCAGCAACCATGACCGTCGCCCGCATGCCCCGCCACCGGTTCCCGCCCGCTGCCGTTCTGAGCTTCCTCCCGGCACTCTTGCTGGCGGTCTCCGCGTCAGCGCTCCAGCCCCCGAACGTCCTTTTTATCCTCTGCGACGACCTCGGCTACGGTGACCTCGGCGTGCTCCACCAGAACGCCGTTGCCGGCACCAAGAAACACGCCACCCCCAACCTCGACGCGCTCGCCGCCGCCGGCATCCAACTCCGCTCCCATTACTGCGGCGCACCGGTCTGCGCCCCGTCACGCGCCTCGCTTCTAACGGGATTGCACCAGGGGCACGCCACCATCCGCGACAACCAGTTCGATGTCGCGCTGGAAACCAACCACAATCTGGCCACCGTGCTCAAGCAGGCCGGCTACGCCACCGCCGCCGTCGGCAAGTGGGGGCTCCAGGGCACCGGATCGAGCCCGTCCGCCTGGTCGGCCTATCCGACGAAACGCGGGTTCGATTTCTTCTTCGGTTATGTGCGTCACAAGGACGGTCACTCGCAATATCCGTTCCACAGCACCTACGACCCCGACGGCTCCGGCACCCTGGTCCGCGGCCCGATGGAGGTCTACGAGCAGAACCTGATGGTCCGCGACGACCTCGCCAAGTGCTACACCACCGACCTGTTCACCGCACGCGCCAAGAAATGGATCATCGACCACCGGGCCGCCGCGCCGGCCCAACCGTTCTTCCTTTATCTCGCCTACTCCACCCCGCATGCCGCGCTGCACATCCCCACCACCGCCTATCCGCCCGGCGGCGGGTTAAGCGGCGGCGTGCAGTGGCTCGGTACCCCGGGCGCGATGATCAACACTGCCACCGGCACCATCGATTCGTTCATCCATCCGAACTACGCCGGCCAGGCATGGACATCTAACGAAAAACGCTTCGCCACTTCCGTCCGACGCATCGACGACTGCGTCGGCGACCTGCGGCAAACCCTCGCCGACCTCGGCATCGCCGGCGACACCCTGGTCGTTTTCACCTCCGACAACGGTCCCCACCACGAGTCGTTCTTCAACGCAGCCTACGAAGCCAACTCGTTCGACTCCTTCGGACCCTTCGACGGCACCAAGCGCGACCTGTGGGAAGGGGGCGTGCGCGTGCCTGTCCTGGCATGCTGGCCTGCCGCCATTCCGCCCGGACGGGTCAGTCACCGGCCCTCCCAGTTCCACGACTGGCTGCCCACGCTGGCCGAGGCCGCCGGCCTGTCCCCGCCCGCCCATCTGTAGAGCCCGGGACATGCGCCCCCTCTGGCGGGACCTCATCCTCCGGGTGTGGGGAGGCGACCCCTT
>JAQCFL010000446.1 GCA_027619375.1 Verrucomicrobiota bacterium
GGGGGGGGGGGGGGGGGGTCTGCGGTGGGGCGCTTTGGAGGGGGAGGAGGGAGAGGTCATCGAGGATCTGGGTGCCGTCGGTGATGAGGGTGGCCCCGGCGCGGATGAGGGCGTTGCATCCGTCGGAGGAGGTGCGGTCGATGGGGCCGGGGACGGCGTAAACCTGGCGGCCGTAGTCGCTGGCGAGGTTGGCGGTGATGAGGGAGCCGGAGCGGGCGGGGCATTCCACGACGACAAGACCGCTGCACCAGGCGGCGACGATGCGGTTGCGTTGGGGGAAGGTTTGTTGATCGGGTGGGGTGAGGAGGGAGAACTCGCTGACCACGGCGCCGTGGCCGTCGGCGATGCGTTCGGCGAGGGGCATGTTTTCGGGGGGGTAGAGCTGGGCGAGGCCGGAGCCGAGGACGGCGACGGTGCGGCCTTTGGCGGCGACGGCGCCTTCGTGGGAGGCGGTGTCGATGCCCCGGGCGAGGCCGGAGATGACCGTGTAGCCGGCCCCGGCGATTTGGAAGGCGAGCTTTTGGGCGCAACTACGGCCGTAGTTGGTGGTGCGGCGGGAGCCGACCATGGCGATGGCGTGATTGTCCTGGGTGGTGAGTTTGCCCCAGACGTAGAGGACGAGCGGAGCGTCGGAAATTTCGCGGAGCGGGGCGGGCCAGGTGGGGTCCTCGGGAGTGAGGAGGGTGATGCCGCGTTCCTGGATGCGGGAGAGTTCGCCGGAGAGGTCGGCGTGGTCTTCCCAGCGATGGATGATCTTGGCGAGGTCGTCGCTGATGCCGTGGCAGTGCTGCAGCTTGGAGAGGGGAGCAGTGAGGATGGCGGTGGCGCTGCCGAGGCGTTCCATGAGACGGCCGACACGGATGGGGCCGATGCGGGGGAGCATGTTGAGGGCGATGAGGGCCTCGCGTTCGGTCATGGGGGAAGCTTAGGAGGGTTGGTGGTTGTTTGAACAGTTAAAATTGAGTTATTGGTTATTTCGGTCTACCACTGGGCGAGTTGTTCGGGGAAGGGGCAGTCGTTGCAGTCGGAGACGTCCTGGAGGCAGAAGTCGCTGTAGATTTGGAGGAGGGCTTGTTGTTGCCAGAGTTTTTTGTGGAAGGAGGATTGGTCCTCGCGGGAGCCGAAGAGGCGGGTGGCGGCGCGGCGGACGGGGTCGCTGGGGGTGCCGCCGGGGAGCTTGAGGAAGGCCTGCCAGGCGGCTTGGGGGTTGGTGAGGGACCAACGAGGGATGTAGTAGTTGCCGAGGAACTCGTTGGCGCGGGCTGCGCCGAAGAGGGCCACGGGGCGTTTCGTCTTGTGGGAGCCGAGGGTGTAGTGGTGGGTCCAGAAGGGGTGTTCGAGGTGGGTGAGGCGTTCGCGGAGGTTTTTCAGGGCGGCACCGGTGGGGCGCTGCACGGGGCGGCTGAGGGAGGTCCATTCGGTGGAGACGGCGGCGAGGGCACCGAGGCGGCGGTGGGCGTGGTTGGGGGGGCGGGAGCCGGAGAGGGCCCAGGTGAGGACGCGTTCGGGAGCGGGTTCGTGGTGGGCGCGGAGCTTCCACCAGTGCTGCCAGAGGGATTCGAGGTAGCGGCGGGACTCAACAGGGGCGCGCTTGTGGAGATCGGGCTCGAGGAAGCCGGCGAGGCCGAAGAGGAGGGATTCGCGGGAGATGTTGGTGTGGAGGTTCTTGAGGATGCGACGGGAGGCGCGTTGCCCGAGGAGGGTCATGGGCAGCTTGTTGGGGCCGTAGCCGAGGGCGCGGGCGAGGGATTGCCAGAGGGCGTCCTCGAGGCCGTGGCTGTCCTCGAGTTGCTGGAGTTGGCGTGTTTTTCGTTGCAGGCGGAAGCGGGCCGCCTCGGTGAGGAGGTCGTGGACGCGTTCGACGGGGAGTTGGGAGAGGGGATGGCTGCAGCGGCCGAGGTGGCTGGCGGCGCGGGAGAGGACGGAATGATTGAGGGCTTCGCGAAGGCGCTCGGTGGGGATGACGGCGCGGGGGATTTCGCGGCCTCCGGGGCTGCGGGTGAAATGGGTTTGGCGGCCGGGTTCGAAGACGACGTGGAGGATGACGGATTCGAAGGCGGGGTTCGTGGCGTGGCCGTGTTGTTCCCAATCGGCGGGATGGGTGTCGATCTCGAGGGGGCCGCTGAGGAGGGTGCCGTCGAGTTCGACGGCGGCGTGGAGGAAGTCGGGGCCGGCGGCGTGGTTCCATTCGCCGAACTGGACGATGCGGACGGGTTGGCCGGTGGTTGTTTGAAAGTCGCGTCCGAATGCTCCGGCGAACCAGAGGGACTGCAGTTCAAGTTCGTCGGGGAGGAGAGGGGGATCGTCGGCGACGCGTGCCCCGTTGGAGCGGACCTGTTGGAGGAGGGCGGCGTAGGGCATGGCGTTGGTGGTTGTGATCGAGCAGTGTTCGCAAGAACATTTTGGAGCGCAAGCAGAAACGGGGGGGCGGACAACAGGGCACCGAGACAAGGGAGATTCCATTCCAAAACGGAGGGAGGAACCGCTGATTTCCCTGATTTCACAGATTGATTTGGGATAAAAGCCAGGGGGAATCTTGGAGCCGGGCTCTGGCGAATCAGTTGACCACGTATGATCTCCAAAAATCAGCGTGATCAATGAAATCAGCGGTCAAGATTCCCTCTGTTTACCTTATCTCGGAGCCTTGTCTTGAGCTTGCGGTGAGGGTT
>JAQCFL010000447.1 GCA_027619375.1 Verrucomicrobiota bacterium
TGGTTTGGCAGAGGCTGAGGAGGGAGCGTTGGAGGGTGTCGGAGACGGGGGTGTTGATGACTTGTTGCTGGAGGGTGCGGAGGTCTTCGAGGGAGAGGATGGTGGTGATTTCGCCGGAGGTGGTGCGGCGGTCGTGGTTGGCGTGGAGTTTGAGGATGTCGAGTTGGGTGTGGTCAGGAGGGAGGGTGACGGGGATGGAGAGGAGGAAGCGATCGAGTTGAGGCTCGGGGAGGGGGAAGGTGCCGGTGGTGGAAACGTCGTTCTGGGTGGCGACGACGAGGAAGGGATCGGGGAGGGGGCGGGTGACGCCGTCGATGGAGACCTGGCGCTCGTTCATGGCCTCGAGGAGGGCGGACTGGGTGCGGGGGGAGGCGCGGTTGATTTCGTCGGCGAGGAGGAGGTTGGAGAAGACGGGGCCGGTGATGAAGTCGAAGTCGCCGTTCTGCTGGCGGTAGAGGTTGTAGCCGAGGATGTCGGAGGGGAGGAGGTCGGGGGTGAACTGGAGGCGCTTGAAGGTGCCGCCGATGGAGTCCGCCAAGGTGTGGGCGAGGGTGGTTTTGCCGAGGCCGGGAGGGCCGGTGACGAGGGCGTGGCCCCGGGCGAGGAGGGCGGTGAGGAGAAGGTCGGTGGCTTGCTCGGCACCGAGGACGGTGTCGAGGAGGCGCTGGCGGAGGGCTTGCAGTGAGGATCGGGGCACGAAGAAGATCTAAAGGCGGAATGCGGATTGCGGAATACGGAAGTTGCTTTCGGGTGCAACGGCTGAGGTGGGGGGCGGATTAGGGAAATCGGTTGGGGATTGCCAATTGCGTCGGAAATGTTAATGGTTTTGTCTTCCAAAATACATTGAGGCATAACAGGAAGGATTCAGCATAGCTGAGAAACTATTTGGGACGGATGGAATCCGCGGGGTCGCGAATGAGTACCCGATCACGCCGGAGACGGCGTTGCGGTTGGGGCGGGCGGTGGCGCGGGCTCTGGATGCGGCGAAGGGGGGGAAGCACAAGGTGGTGATCGGGAAGGACACGCGGATATCGGGCTACATGTTGGAGACGGCGCTGACGAGCGGCTTGGTGTCGGAGGGGGCGCGGGTCTTGCTGACGGGACCGATCCCGACGCCGGCGGTGGCACATTTGACGCGGTCGATGGCCTGCGATGCGGGGATCATGCTGACCGCTTCGCACAATCCGTATGCGGACAACGGGATCAAGATTTTCGGGCCGGACGGTTACAAGCTGGGGGATGAGCTCGAGGAGGAGATCGAGCGCCTCTTGTTTGACCGGCGCTTGGAGGGTCCGGTGCCGGGGGCCTCGGTGGGGAAGGCGATGCGGATCGATGACTCGGTGGGTCGCTACATTGAGTTTGCAAAGAACGCGGTGGGGGCGGGATCGTTGGATGGGTTGAAGGTGGTGGTGGATTGCGCGAACGGGGCGGGGGATTTCGTGGGGCCGTTGATTTTTGAAGAGTTGGGGGCGGAGGTCATCAAGTTGGCCGACAAGCCGGACGGACGGAACATCAACGAGGGTTGCGGGGCGCTGCATCCGGAGTTGGCGGCGGCGGCGGTGTTGGAGCACGGGGCGGACATCGGGGTGTGTTTCGATGGGGATGCGGACCGGGTGATTTTTGTGGATGCGAGTGGCAAGGTGGTTTCGGGGGATCGGGTCTTGTGTTTGTGTGCGAAGGCGCTGCACGAGGCGGGGGAGCTGCGGGGCAACACGATGGTGGCGACAGTGATGAGCAATCTGGGACTGCGCGATGCGTTGGCGGCGGCTGGGATTTCGCTGGAGACGACGGGGGTGGGCGACCGGCAGGTGTTGGAGCGGATGCGGGAGAAGGGCTATGCGCTGGGCGGCGAGAACTCCGGGCACATCATCTTTGCGGATCACGCCACGACGGGCGACGGGATCATGAGCGCCCTGAAGGTGCTGCAGGTGATGAAGGCGAAGGGGGCGACGCTGGCGGAGTTGGCGGATTGCATGGACGAGTATCCCTCCGAGCTGGTGCACCTGGCGGTGACAGAGAAGCCGGCGATCGAGTCGATTCCGGCGCTGATGAAGGCGATCGCCGCGGCGGAGGCGGCTTTCGGGGAGGAGGGGCGGACGCTGGTGCGGTATAGCGGGACGGAGAAGAAGATCCGGATTTTGGTGGAAGCGAAGGACGCCCAGCTGGCGGCGGAGCAGTCCGCGAACCTGGCGGCGGCGGTGAAGGCGACCATTGGAGCGTAATGATTTGAAAACAACGAAGTGACGACGGAACATCAACCCAGGAGGGACCGATGAGGTTCGTGAGCACGGCGGAAGCCGCGCGGGAGGTGTGCCTGTGGCCGTTGAGCGGCGGGGTGGAGGAGCAGTGGGTGGGTGGGCGGACGTTCCGCGAGTGGCAGGAGCAGTTGGCGGCGGGTGGGAAGGTGACGTTGGTGGAGAATGCATGGGTGTCTCTGGCGGACTGGGCGCTGCTGCTGGGGCCGAATGGGCCGGTGGTGTTGGAGTCGCATGCGGGGGAGGTGCTGGCCTGGACGGGGGAGGGGGACCGACCGGCGGATGCGGTGGTGGCGATGGCCTCGAAAGAATCGTTTCTTGCGAGGTATGCATGGGATTTGTTGCGGGTGAACGAGTGTGTGGTGCCGATGCGGGAGGTGGGCGAGGGGGAGCGGCTGATCG
>JAQCFL010000448.1 GCA_027619375.1 Verrucomicrobiota bacterium
CCATCAGCCAGCCCGCTGAGATTCTAACGGATTAACGGAAAGAAAAATTTCCCCCCAATTTTCTCGGGTCTCTCCTAATGGAGGGGGAGCACAAGTTGGAGACAAACCTGTCCGAGGGAGATTTGGCCGAGTTTATTCAGTCTGCAGGCGGGGCGTCTGCCAACCAGACTCTCGCGTTCCGAGCGCTAGTTCAGATGGAGCTTCCCGGTTTTCCACGAGATGAAGATGCTCCGTCTCTTGGTGAGGTTCAGGATTGGTGGGTGGCGAACCGTGGGATTGTTGAAGAATTGCTTAACGGCGAGAAAAGTGCGGAGAGTCCGTATCCAGAGGGCTCAGCACTGAGGCATCGCGAAATGGATCGTCCGGATAATAAGGTGCGACAGGCCTCGGGGATGATGACGGAAGGTAGTGAGTCGACCGTGCCCCCACGGGAGCTGGAAAGTCCTAGCCGGACGAAGGACCCAAGGGAAAGCATTCTGGGCCTAACGAAGAGCCAGTTGATGGCCCTGGGGGCTTTGGTGATCTCAATTGTCGTTTGGGTGTCTGTTCGGTCTTTCAACTCGCGTCGGTAAGAGTCTCGTGAGGGAAGGGCTCGCTGGGTTCGAGGGGGGTGATTGCGTTATTCCAGGAAGCGGCTGGCAAAGGCCGCACTCCCGAGGGGGCTAGAACGTGCCGTTGAGTTTGCGGCCGATCCAGAAGAAGGAGAGGAGGGTGATGAGGGCGGCGGCGAGGCGCCAGTCGGCCCAGAGGGAGAGGGGTTTGATGAGGGGGCGGGGGTCGGGGAGGGTTTGGATCTCGGCGAGGAGTTGGGTGAGTTGGTCGGCGGTGATGACGCGACCGCGGGTGACGGCGGCGAGTTCGTGGAGCACGTCGGGACGGGAGGGATGGCCGGTCTTTTCGAGGCGGGTGCCTTGGGCGAGGAGGGTGGTTTCGATGGTGCTTTCGGCGTCGTCGGTGGTGCGGGCCTTGATGTTCCAGGCGCCGGGGGCGGTGACTTTGAAGCGACCGGTGAAGGCACCCCAGGCGGCGTCGGAGGGGGTGAGTTCGAAGCGTTGGGCGCTGCCGTCGGGGGAGGTGAGGTCGATGATGACGGTGCCTTTTTCGAGGGGGGTGCCGTCCTTCTCGAAGGCGTTGGCGTTGAGGGTGACGATGTCGCCGGGCTTGGGGCGTTCGGGATTGAAGTAGAGGCGGACGCGTTTGCCGGCGGCCATGTTGCGCTGGTAGGACATCCATCGGGCGACCTGGCCCCAGAAGCGGTAGTGGTAGAGGTCCTCCACGCCGCGGCGCCAGCGCCAGGCGGAGTCCATGCCGAGGTAGAGGACCTTGCCGGTGCCGGCGGTGCTGGTGACGAGGAGGGGGATGCGGCCATTTTCGTTGCGGCGGTTGGCGTGGACGGCGAGGACCTGGGCCCCGCTCTTGGCGCGGAGGACGGGGGCGTGCCAGTAGAAGCCGGGGAGGCTGCGCCAGACGAGGGGGTTGTCCTCCTCGGTGTCGCCGAGCATGGTGAGGAGGGAGCTGCGGCCTTCGGTGGTGAGGTCGAGGGGGGAGGCGGTGCCTTCGCTGATGCCGTTGGGATTCTTTTCGTCGAGGACGACGGGGACGAGGTTGCCGAGGCCGTTTTCACCGGTGGGAAGGGTGAACTGGTTGCCGAGGGGGCCGGGGATGAAGACGATGCCGGAGGCTTGGTTTTCGACGAGGCCCTTGAGGAGTTCGGCCTGCTTCTCGGTGAGTTGGTCCTGTCCGACGCCGATGTCGCCGAGGAAGATGACATCGTATTTTTGGAGGTCCTCGAGTTTTTCGGGAAACTCCTGGATGTAGTCGGGGCCGTCGCCGGTGCCGAGTTGGGGGTGGAGGAGGAGGCAATCGACATCGACTCCGGGGTCGCGGGAGAGGGCGTTGCGGATGAAGCGGTATTCCCAGCGGGGGAGGGTTTCGATGACGAGGACGCGGATGTGTTCCTGGCGGCCGGAGATGGTGAATTTGCGGTGGTTGTTTTTCTCGACGAGTTCGCCGTCGGCGAAGGGGATGGAGAGGTCGAGGGTGGAGGAGCCTTCCTTGTTGAGGCGCCAGAGAATGGAGTCGTAGTAGGTGGACTGTGCGGGGATGGTGATGTCCTTGGTGCGCTCCACGCCGTTCTCGTCGCGGAGGCGGACGATGGTGCGGACGTCGCGGTTGAGGGAGGACTCGATGGTGAAGGGGATCTGCACGTTTTCGCCGATGATGCCGTAGGTGGGTGCGGAGACATCGCGGAGGTCGAGGTCGGGGAGGCGGGTTTCGCTGCCGAGGACGATGGGGAAGAGGGGGATGCCGCGTTGGCGCATCATCTGGGCGGCGGTGACGGGCGGGTCGCCTTCGTTCCAGTCGCCGTCGGTGAGGATGATCGCGGCGCGGAGGTCGGGATGGTTGTCGATGGTGCTCAGGAGGGCGGCGTTGATGTCGGTGCCCTTGACGGCGAGGAGGGCGGGGTCGTCGGCGGTGGGGGGCGGGGAGAAGGATTCGAGGGTGACCTTGTTCCTGCCGTCGGCTTCGAGGGGTTTCCAGAACTTGGAGTCGAGGATGTGTTTGGCGAGGTCGGCGCGGGGGACGATTTCCTCGCGGGGGTCGAAGAGTTGTGGGAGGCGGGCATCGGCGGTGGTCATCGATGCGGAGAGA
>JAQCFL010000449.1 GCA_027619375.1 Verrucomicrobiota bacterium
GAGGAATGCCAGACGGCGCTGTATGATTCCGGTGGGGGGGTGTTCATCAAGGATGGGCCGACCTGGAAGCTGGCGGGGATCAACCTGGCGGTGGATCGATTTTACGACACGAACAACGTTTGCGGGGACGGGAGTCACTTCGATGCGGCGATGTTCAACGCGGCGGGGTTTTATGCCGGGCAGGATTGTAGTTGGTTGCCGGCCACGGCGTTGCAAAGCAGGAGTTTCGTATCGCGGATCAGCGGCTCGGCGGGAACGATCCAGGGGATCATTCAATCGGCGATCGACGATGCGGCGCTGAGTTCGACGGCGCGGTATGAGAACTGGATGGCGGGGTATGGGGTGACGGTGGACGATTTGCCGGAGGAGAATGCGGACGGGGACCAGTGGGACAATCTGGTGGAGTATTTCGGGGTGGGGGATCCGTCGCAGTCGGGGGATGTGGCGCCTTTCAAGATGATCCCGGGGGCGGGGGTACTGCGGTTCGAGGTGCGGGAGAATCTTTCCGCGGCGGGTCTGGGGATGACGTGGGGGATCACGAAATCCACGATGCTGGGGGTGGGGAGTTACACGCCGGTGGTGGGGATGAGTGTGATCTCCTCGACGGTGGACCGGGTGCAGGGGGTGCGGAACTGGGTGTATCAGATTCCGATGCCGGCGGCGCCGGAGACCTTTTATCGGTTGGAAGTGACACTGGCCCCGTAGCTGGCACTCTTACTTGGAGCGGGTCGGGGGGACTTGCGCATTGACTGCTCCGGGGGTCTGCGCTCCCATTCCGCATGGTCGGTGAGGATGGAGAGAACAAGGAAGCGAGTGGCTCGGTGAAGCGGGTGTCGGCGATGGCCTTTTATGGGTATTTGAACCGCTATCGGGCGGTGTTTTTGCCGTCGTTGGTGGCCTTGTTTTTGACGGCGGGCTTGTCGCTGGCCTTTCCGTATTATTTGAGCAGTTTGATCGGGTCGCCGTCGGAGGCGTTTCGGAACTCGGAGGAGGTGGATGTGGCGGCGATTTCGGCGGGGATTGACCGGACCGTGCTGACCCTGATCGGGATTCTGGCGTTGCAGGCCTTCATTTCCTATTGGCGGGTGCGGGGGTTCATCAGTGCGGGGGAGAGTGCGTTGAATGACATTCGGCGTGATGTGTTTTCGCGGTTGTTGCGGTTGCGGGTGGAGTTTTTCCAGAGTCACCGGGCGGGGGAGTTGAGTGGGCGGGTGGCGGCGGATCTGGGGGTGTTGCGGGAGACCTTGTTGACGACCGTTCCGCAATTGGCGAGGCAGACGGTGATTTTGGTTGGCGGGTTGGTGTTCATTTTTGTGTTTTCGTGGAAGCTGTCGTTGTTCATGTTGGCGATGATTCCGGTGGTGGTGTTGGCGGTGGCGTTGTTTGGGCGGAAGGTGCGGGGGTATTCCACGGCCGCGCAGGACAGCATGGCGGAGAGCACGGTGGTGGTGGAGGAGAGCGTCTCGGGGATTGCGGAGGTGAAGGCCTACAGCAACGAGGTCTTTGAGGAGGAGCGCTACAGCGGATCATTGGTGGACTATCTGGCGGTGGTGAAGAAGGGGGCGCGGGTGCGGGCGGGCTTTTTGGCGTTCATCATCTTTGTGTTGTTCGGGACGATCGCGGTGGTGGCGTGGTTCGGGGCGGGGATGCTGGCGCGGGGGGAGATCGGGAGCCGGGAGTTCACGGGCTTTATTTTGTTCAGCGTGTTCGTGGGGGCGTCGCTGGGGTCGTTTCCGGAGATCATCAGCCAGGTGCAGAAGGCGAACGGGGCGACGGAGCGGTTGCGGGAGATTTTGGGCGAGGAGCCGGAGCCGGGTTTGGAGGGTGGAGCGGCGGAGAGCCTGTTGAGTGGTGCGGTGGAGGGGAAGGGGCTGCGCTTTGCGTATCCGAGCCGGAAGGACGTGCAGGTCCTGGACGGGGTGTCGTTTGCGGCGCAGGCGGGGGAGCGGATTGCCTTTGTGGGGCCGAGTGGGGGCGGGAAGTCGACCTTGTTTTCGCTGTTGCTGGGGTTCTATGAAGTGGATGGCGGGGAGTTGTTGTTGGATGGGCGGTCAGCGACGGAGTGGTCGCTGAAGGCGCGGCGGGGGGCGATGGCCCTGGTGCCGCAGGACGTGTTGCTGTTTGGCGGAAGTATTCGCGAGAACATCGCCTATGGGCGGCCGGGGGCGACGGAGGAGGAAATCGTGGAGGCGGCGAAGAAGGCGTATGCGCATGACTTTATCGCGGAGTTTCCGGAGGGTTACAAGACGCTGGTGGGGCCGCGGGGGGTGAAGTTGAGCGGAGGGCAGCGGCAGCGGATCGCGATCGCGCGGGCCATTTTGGCGGACCCGAAGATCTTGTTGCTGGATGAGGCAACCAGTGCGCTGGACTCGGAGAGTGAGCGCTTGGTGCAGGCGGCGCTGGAGGAGTTGATGAAGGGGCGGACGAGTTTGATCATCGCGCACCGACTGGGGACCGTGAAGAACGCGGATCGGATTTACGTGCTGCAGAACGGCCGGATTGCGGAGACCGGGCGGCACGAGGAATTAATCGCGGCGGGCGGGACGTACCGGGTGTTGGCGGAGACGCAGTTGTTGTGAGAGGAGAGGGCGGGTAGAGGCGTTGAGGGACTGCGGAGGTGAGGGTGGGGAGATGGGG
>JAQCFL010000450.1 GCA_027619375.1 Verrucomicrobiota bacterium
ATCGCCGAGGGTGAGGAGGGCGAAGGGGGCGAGGTAGCGGCCATTGGGATGATCGATGACATCCTGGAAGTTTTTGATGGCTTCGTCCTTCTTTTCGAGGACGAGGAGGCGGTTGGCCAGGGCGATGAGGGCGTTGGGGCGGGCGGCGTGCTCGGGGTTGTTGGCGAGGAAATCGCGGAGGGTTTGCACTGATTCCTCGCGGTTTTGGGCGTCCCATTGCTCTTGGGCGAGGAGGAGTTCGGCGCTGCCGGCGGAGGGGCTGTTCTTGAAGCTCTCCATGACATCGCGGAGGGCGGCGAGGTCGTAGGATTCGCCTTCCGCAGAGTAGGCACCGGAGAGGGCTTCGCCAGCACTGTGGTCTTCGTCTTTCTTGAGTTCGGTGACGACGATGTAGGCGGAGAGGGCGACGGCGATGGCAAGAATGACCAGGATGAGCTTCATCTGGTTCTTGTCGAGAAACTGCTCGAAATGGGAGGGTCCGTGCGTGATTTCGCCGAGCGGGGCGGGATTTGAAGGTTCTTCGGCCATGGGCAGGCGGAGGGGGTAGCGTGGCGGACGAGGCGAATCAAGCCCTAGTGTTAGGTCAGGGGGGTGGATTTGGGGTTGGCGGAGGCGAGATGGCGGATAGCGTAGCGCCGCGAATGAGCCGCTTGATTTATCTGGTCGCAGGGGAGCACAGCGGGGACACGCGGGGTGTGGAGCTGATGGAGGCGCTACGGAAGGCCGATCCGGGGCTGGAATTTGCGGGATTGGGAGGGCCGAAGATGGCGGAATCGTCGGGTGGGAAGATCCGGGATTGGCTGGAATCGGCGGCGGTGATGGGGATCTGGGAGGTGTTGAAGCGGTATGGGTGGTTCAAGGCGCGGTTTGAGGAGACGAAGGCGGAAATTTTGGAGTTGCAGCCGGCGGCGGTGGTGTTGGTGGATTATCCGGGGTTCAACCTGCGTTTGGCGAAGGCGCTCCGGGCGGCGGGGACAGGGGCGAAGCTGGTGGACTACATCAGTCCGCAGGTGTGGGCCTGGCACCGGGAGCGGTTGTTGCACATGGCGGGGTATCTGGATTTGATGCTGTGTTTGTTTCCCTTTGAGCAGGAGATTTTTGAGAAGGCGGGGCTGCGGACGGTGTGGATGGGGCATCCGATGGTGGATCAGCTGGAGGAGAGGCGGATCGAGGGAGGCCGGGAGGAGCATTTGATCGGGTTGTTTCCGGGGAGTCGGGAGCGGGAGGTGGCGCGGCTGTTTCCGGTGATGTTGAGGGCGGCGGAGCGGTTGCAGGGGAAGCATCCGGAGTGGCATTACGAGGCGGCGGCGGCCTCGGAGTCGTTGAAGGAACTGATGGAAAGTTGGATCGCGGCGGCGGAGTTGCCGCGTGGGGCGGTGGTGGTGCGGGTGGGGACGAGTCAGGAACTGATGCAACGGGCGACGAGCGGGGTGGTGGCGAGTGGGACGGCGACGATGGAGGCGGCTTACTATGGGATGCCCTATTGTTTGGTTTATAAAGTGGCGTGGCCGACCTGGGTGATGGGGAAGCTGTTGGTGGAGGTGGATTACATCGGGATGGCGAACATCATTGCGGACCGCCAGGTGGTGCATGAGTTTGTGCAACTGGAGGCGAATGCGGGGAACGTGGCGGCGTTTTTGGAGAGCGTGATGACGGAGCCGGGGCGGCGGGAGAATTTGCAGCGGGAATTGTTGGAGGTGGCGGCGAAGCTGGGTGAGGGTGGGGCGGCAAAAATAGCGGCAGGAGCGATCATGGAGGTGTTGGGCGAATGAGTGAGGGAGAAGAAAAAGTGAAGGGGATGAGCGGGGTGAAAATCGCGCTGGTGGCGCTGCCGTTGTGTCTGGTGCTCTCGACGGCGGGGGCGGTGTGGTATCACTGGCACAAGGAGACGGAGGAGGTGGCGGATCCGGGGTTGGCGATGATGGGGGAAGGGATTGATCGGGCGGAGGTGGAGGATTCCTTGAAGAAGCTGGAGTGGTTGGGGGATGCGAATTGGGAGACGGAGGAGGGGCGGAAGAAGATGGGCGGGGTGTTGTCGTTTGTGGAGGGGACGCTGAGTCCGCAGAATTACGGGTTCGTGGTGCAGAAGGGGGCGGAGGTGAGTTATGAGGGGGAGTTGTGGCCGATGGTTTGGGTGGATGTGGAGGGGGGGGAGAAGAAGGATGAGGTGGTGGTGGTGGCGGCGGCGTATGATGGGGATGAGGGCAGTTTGGTGGCGTTGATGACAGCGGCGCGGGAGCTCCGGAATCTGGAGGGATCGAGGACCATTCGCTTCCTGATGTATCAAGGGGCTCTGGCGAGGGAGGGCGTGGTGCGTGATCGGTCGTTCATGAAAAATGGGGAGGAGTTGGTGAGGGTGCTCGAGTTGAAGGGGATGGGAGGCGATGGGCCGGTCACCCTGGAGGTGACGGGGGCGGAAGTGGCGGGTTTGGAGGGTGCCTTTGGGCATCCGGACACCGAACGGCGAACAGGTTCGCGGGCTTCGGAGGCGATGGATCGGATCTTCGGGTTGGGTGGGAGGGATGTATTGTTAGATTTTGGTCCTGAGTATGCGGAAAAGTGGGCGAGGATGCGGCAGGTGGATCAGCGGTTGCTGATTGCGCGGACCCGGGTGTTGGTGGAGGTGTTGAGG
>JAQCFL010000451.1 GCA_027619375.1 Verrucomicrobiota bacterium
CGTCCCCAGTCCCTCCGGGACCATTCCTCCCCATCCAACATTTACTTCGCCCCCCACCCGAACAGCACCGCCGGCACCGTCTTCAGCAACAGCTTCAAATCAAGCCACAGCGACCAGTTGTCGATATACTCCAGATCCATCGCCACCCAATCCTCGAAACTGGTGATCTTGTTCCGCCCCCCCGCCTGCCAAATGCAGGTGATCCCCGGCTTCATGCTCAGCCGCCGCCGATGCTCCGACTTCTCGAACTGCTCCACCTCGTAAAGCGGCAGCGGCCGCGGCCCCACCAGACTCATGTCCCCCTTCAGCACGTTGATGAACTGTGGAAACTCATCTATGCTGAACTTGCGCAGGAAACGCCCGAACGGAAACACCCGCGGATCCTTCTGCAGCTTGAACACCGGCCCGCTCATCTCATTCCCTCCCTCCTCTTTCACCTCCGCCAGCTTCGCCTCCGCATCCGGTGCCATCGTCCGAAATTTCCACATCCAAAACGGCTTCCCATAGCGCCCCGCCCGTTTCTGCCGGAAGAACACCGGCCCACGCGGACTCGCAATCTTGATCCCGATCGCCGCCACGATCCAAAACACCCCGGTCGTCACAATGATCACCAGCGCCCCCACCCGGTCAATGACCTCCTTCACCCAAAGCGCCCACGACAAGTCCGGCGTGGACCGCAGCACCAGCATCGGCTTCCCCCCCAGGATGTCAAAGTCCGGCCGCGCCACCTGCGTCTGGATGAAATCCGCCGAGATCCACGCCTCCACTCCCTGCAACTCACAGGCCTCCACCAAATCCGCCAAAATCCCGAACTCCGTGTGCCGCGCCGCGAAAATCACCCGCCCCACCGACTCCTGTTTCAACAAGTCCCGAAACTCATCCACCGTTCCCTCCGAGGGACGAAACCGCGCCACCACCTTGAACTCCGCCCTGACATCCACGCTCAGACCGGCATCAAATTCATCCAGGGATTCCTCCGATCCCACATAAATCACCGCCTCTTTCGCATCCTCCTCCCGCACACTGTGGAACACCACCGTCCGCACCAACCCCTCCCGCAACAACAACAACACCACCCCAATCGGCACCGCCGAACCAAGAATCAACCGACTCTCCACCGGGATCCTCAAGGCAATCACCAGCGCCCCCACCAAAAACCCCACGATCACCAGCGCCTGAAACAACTGCACCAGCGAATCCCCGATCTTCTTCCGCAGGGGACGCCGATAGTAGCCGAACCACTCCAGGGTGATCGGTGCCGCAGGAATGATCACGAACAGCAGCGTCGGCAGCTCCCGCAACCCGGTCCCCTCCATCGGCACCATCCCCAGAAGCTCCCGCACCGGATCACGCAGGATCCCCGCCAACCAAAACGACAACCAGATCAGGAACGCATCCAGAAGCTGGAGCGCCTGCACTGACAGAGCTTCTTTACGACCTTGGGCCATTAGTCTGATTCCACCGAACCCCCTGATTCCGAGTCTCTTTGCCCTGTTCCGGGCCATCCCTCAATCCCTAATCTTCCCCCCCTACTTCGCAAACACGAAAAACTTCCGGCAAACAAAATTCATCAACCCCGAAGCCACCACCGATGCCGCCGTCCCCGTCCAGTTCGGAACCGACCAGAAGCGGATGAGCAAATCGGTCGCCAGGAGCCCGAAACCGGCCGAAACCATCGCCACCACCGTAAACCAAAAGAACTCATGAGACATCCTGTGCCGCCCCGGCGTGAAGACCAGCGTCCGGTTCAACAGGTAGGCCACCACGTTGGCCGGCACAAAGGCAATGCCCTGGAAGATGTTGAGATTGCGCGACCGCAGCGCATCCGGAAGCGATTCCGCCACCCGCTCCGGCCACAGCGACACCATCAGATAGGTCGTCCCCGCATAGACCACCACCCCCAACACCCCGCAAATCCCGTACTTCAGGAACTGCACCATCCAAGGCGCTTCCCGCGTCGTGAGCCACCGCTTCAACAGCTCTAATCCGTTCCCGCTCATTCCTCCGGCGGAGGCGGGATCTCCCCCCCCACGTCCTCCGCCACGATCCCCGCCCCAACCAAAAACTCCACCCGTTCCTTCAACACCTCCACCTTCTTCGCGTGCCCGCCCCACCCATCTCCCCGAAACTTCAACTCCCAGGAGCGCTCCAGGTATTCCTGCGCCCGCTGAAAGAAGGCCAGAGCCCTCTCCGGCTTCCGCTCCTGGAAATACTCCTCCCCCCGGCGGGCCAGATGATCCGAGAAACCCGCCAGCGATCCGAATTTCTCCTCCCGGCGCCAGGTCGCCTTAATGCCCGCCATATATTCCCGCATCGCCCCTTCATCATCGCCATCCAGCTCCAGGAAATTCGCATACACCAACCGCGATTCCCCATCAAAGGGATGCCGCTCCACGGCCAACTTCATCGCCCACAACCCCTCCGCCAACAGCACCTCCCGGCTCCCCGCCCCCCCCTGCAGCTCCCCCATCACCATCCGTCCATGGAATCGCGCCAGCTCAAAACTCGGAGCCTTCTCAATGATCGCCTTCAGCTCCGGCCTCCGCCCCCGGGGATGCCCTGCCGCAATCACCTCCTGCTCGAATCGGAACCACTGCGGCAGCACCGCCAACTCCCGCTTCCCGGCCG
>JAQCFL010000452.1 GCA_027619375.1 Verrucomicrobiota bacterium
CCTCCACGAGGCCCAACTCCGCTGGAAACTTCCCCCCACCGTCTGCGACCTCATCGAAGCCACCCACGGCCCCATCGAATCTGCCCAACAACTTGCCGCCCTCGTCAAGGCCTACCCCCTCCCCCTCACCGGGTCCCGCCCCCTCGCCGAGGCCATCTCCTCCGCCGGCGGCGTCTGCTGGTCCGAACTCGACGAGGGCCTCATGCTTCGCAAACTCCCCGGCCTCTTCCTCGCCGGCGAAATGATCGACTGGGAAGCCCCCACCGGCGGCTACCTCATCCAAGGCTGCTTCTCCTCCGGCACCATCGCCGCCCAGTCCGCCCTGGCCTGGCTCAGCCTACCGTGACCGTCCCCCCGTGGCGGCGGTTTCCAACCGCCCAGCCGAGCCAATCCATCCGGTCCGCCCCACAAAAATCCCCGCCCAATAAAAAGCCCCCTCCTACCCCAACTTCTCCTCCCACTCCTTCTCCCGAAACCCCACCAGCCCCACGCCCTCGCCCACCAGGAACGGCCGCTTCACCAACATCCCGTTGCTCCGCAGCAACGCATACGCCTCCTTCTCGCTCATCCCCGGCAGCTTGTCCTTCAACTCCATCGCCCGGCAGTCCATCCCCGAAGTGTTGAACAAGCGCCGCAGCTCCCCCCCATACGCCGCCTGCACCGCCTGCAGCTCCTTCACCGTCGGCTGCCTCTCCTTGATGGCGATCTCCTCATACGGGATCCCCTTCTTCTCCAGCCAGTCCATCGCCTTCCGGCAGGTCGAACACTTCGCGTAAACGTAGGCTTTCATCTCTCTCAGCCCTGCAAGAGCCTCCGCAACTCGTTCTCAAAGGCCACCAGGTCCTCCTCGCTCGGACGATAACCCGGCGTGTCGGTGTCCAACCCCGGCCGACCCGTCTGATCGATCATCCACAGGCCCTTCTCGCCGTCGCTGAAGGTGATCTGCCCGCTCACCGCCGCCCCGGCCCGCACCACTTCGTCCAAGGTCACTGAAAAGCTTCCACCCACTTCCCCCGCCTCAGGCTCCGCTGCGCTTTCCTCCACCGTCGCCTCCTCCTCCGGCGCCTCCACCTTCAAGTCGATCCCCAAATCCAAAATCAGAAAGCGCGTGTCCATGTAGGTCGCGCTCAGCTGCAGCTCCTCCTGCAGCTTCTTCTGAATGTCCGCCAACTGCGCCCCTTCCTCCGCCCAGACCCGAATCTTCCCGATCTGTTCCTCACTCAACTGCTTTGCGCTGATCATGCACCAAGGTCTGCATCCAACCCACCTCACTCACAAGGGAGAAATGCATCCATCCTTCCCCTCACCGACCCGTCGCCTCCGTCCGGGCCACCACCGCCAACCGAAAGGCCTCCTCCTCCCCATAGCGCATCACCGAAAATTTCACACACCGCCTCTTCCCCACCGCCGGGGACCAGGTCGCCTGCCAAAACTCATACTCCGCACCGTTCGCCGCCACCACCCGCACCTTTGAAACACCCACCACCCCGGATCGATTCCGCGGCGAGCGACGACAAATGCGGATCCCATCGTCCTCCTCCAGCTTTCGGAGCACCCGATCCCGCCAACGCAGCGCCTCGTCAAACGCATCCCGCACCCCCAAAAATTGCCGATCCGAAAAATATTTCGCATACTTCACCCCCCGCCTCTGCAACCGCACCTGCCACCCATGCGTCCCGGCCGAGGAAACATCCAGCCTGGCAATCCCATAGGTGTTACGCGGAGAGGCCATTCGACCCCAACATGGAATCGAATGGCCTCCGTGTCAAACTCTCGGAAGGTCTAGCGCCCCCGTCCACCGCCGGGACCCCCGCCGCCCGGGCCGCCGCGGCCGAAGCCGCCACGGTCATCGCCACCGCCTTCGGCACCGCCTTCGGCACCGCCTTCGGCACGCTCAATGATCCGCTCCTTCGCCTCCTCACCCAGGCTGTCGGTCTGCTGAATGTAGGCCAGCGCCGCATCCTTGTCGTCCTGCATCCAGCGCATCGCGGTCACCGCCACGGCCCGCTGCCGGGATTCCTCGTTGCCGATGCTCTCCGCCAACCGCAAGGACTGCGCCACATCTCCCTCACGATTCGAATACACGTAGCTCGCCACCGCCGTATCACGCAGTTCGCCCGCCGGCTGCGCGTTCACAAAATCAAGCGCGGCGGTCGCATCCTTGTTCGTCCAACTCGAAACCACCTCGCGCATCGAACGCCCCAGGTCCTCGCTGTCCTGCCCCACCAACCAAGCTGCCGCCGCGGCCGGATCATTCTGCGCCCAGTTCTCAGCCACCGACCGGATCGCATCGTTCCGCGCATCCGCATCCGTGATCTTGCTGATCTGCTTGGCCGCCAGGGTGGGATTCTCCCCCGCCAACCCGCGCACCGCTTCCGCCAGGGCCGCGCCCTGCTCGGCGGCGGGCAAGGAGGAAATCCACGCCTCCGCACCGGCCCAATCCTTCCCACCCCATTCCCGGGCGATCGAACGATAGGCCCCGGCCCGCGGTCACCCACTCAGTCCGGCCGCCAATTCCGCAGCCTTCGCCGGATCGGTCGAAGCCAACTGCCGGAAAATGCTGCCCACCGCGGAACTCGCGTCCCGCCCTTCCAAACCCTGCGCCCACTCCAGGGCGGACTGCGG
>JAQCFL010000453.1 GCA_027619375.1 Verrucomicrobiota bacterium
AATTCAACCCTGCATCCAAGCCAACTCAGCAGCTTATCAGAGCGCGATCCATGCCGAACACTGTTGGTTGGAAGCCGCCGCCACGATCAGGGGGGGCTTGCGACCGGGACGGTCACGCCACGGTTGGGGAGTCGGCTGGGCGGTTGGGAACCCGCCGCTGCTCAGGAGGCTTGGAGGGATTGGAGTTGGGGGAAGTATTGGAGGCGTTGGACGGGGCGGTAGCGGAGACCGGTTTGGAGGTATTGATTGGTGGCGCGGCGGACGCGGGGGTCGAGGAGGGACCAGAGGGGTTGCTCGACGAGCTGCAGGTCTTGGAGTGTGTCGCGGACGAGGGCGTCCCAACGGAGGCCGTGGGTGCTCCAGTCGTCGGGACGGACCGTGCCGCGGCAGTTGTCGCTGCCACAGCCGCACTGGAAGGCGCTTTCGAGGTTGAAGATGCCGTATTCGTCGGTGAGTTCCTCGTCGGGCTGGATGTCGCGGATGGCGATCTCGAATCCGTAGCCGGTGCTGATGGTATTGAAGTCGCAGCGGTGGTTGACGTATTTGGCGAGGTCCCAGCTGACGATGCGGGTGCCGGAGGGGTCGATGTAGGAATACTTCTCGACCACGGCACGGGCATGGCGGTCCATGGTTTGGTAGCGTTCCGGGGAAACCTCGATCTCCAGGGAGTCCTTGGCGTAGGTGATGGTTCCTTTGGGGATGAAGGCGGTGGCGAAGACGCCGCTTCCGATGATGTCGTTGATCCTGCGGAGGCAGGTAATTGGATGGATCATTGTTTCAGTTCGAGCGGGAGGTCGCCCCGCGCCGGGCGGGGCGACCGGATTGCTAGCCGACAATTTCCCCCGGCGTGTTCGGGAGGATCGAATGGATCGGCCCGATGCGGGGGAACAAAGGAGTGCCTGACAAAGTGGCGAACTGACAGAGAACCGTCTGGAAGGAGGTCAGGTAAGGCAGGAATTAGATCGGGCCTGCGGAAAGGCAAGAGGGAAATGCGAGCGGGGAATTTTTTTCCGGGGAGGGAGGTTCCGTCTTCCCACAAAGCCACGCCGGGACAGGCGGGGATCGTCGGCACGGGAGGGGAGACGGTGTGCCTGGATGGAGGAAGGGTGTGGAGAAGGGGCGGTGATTCCCGGGGAGGCGGCGGCGGTGCTCCGCTCTGCCACCTGCAGTCCAAAGGGGGAGGAGCCACATTTCCCGTTTGCGTGGGTGAAGGGAGGGGGTAGTTTGGCGACCTTAGGAGGATGAAGAGACGAGTATTGCTGCAGGGGATCGCGATCTGTGCGGTGGTGTGGCTGGTGGCGATCGGGGCGCAGCGGCTTTTCGGGGGGATGAAGGCGAGTGCGGCGAAGCTGGAGGCGGAGGTGCGGGAGGCGAATTTTGCGGACTGGGAGGGGGAGGAGGAGGTGCCGGATGCGGCGGAGGGGAGGCGGCGGGAGGAGCAGTTGCGGAAGGTGGCGGTGATTTTGAACGGGCTGGATTTCCGGGAGCGGGAGAAGCTGCGGGACAGCGGGGTAGACCGGGGGTTCTTCCGGCGTCTGGCGAAGCCGGAGCAGGTTTTGTTCTTTGAGCTGACCTATGAGGAAGCGATCAAGCGGATGATGGAGGCGCTGGACGGGTTGTCGCCGGAGGACCGGAAGAAGTTTGTGGAGAAGGGGCTGAAGGAGTTGGAGGAGGGCTTGGCGCAGGAGGACATGGCACGGATGAAGGAGTTGGGGGATGATTTGCTGGAACGGGCCGCGAAGGAGGGGTTCCAGGAGTTCATGCAGACGGCCAGTGCGGAGACGAAGATGGATCTGGCGCCGCTGATGGAGGCGATGAACGAAGCGATGCAGGGACTGCGGGGGCAGGAGTGGGAATGAAGTTATCCGTTATCAGTTATTGGTTATCAGGGGGGAAGAAGAGAAGAGGAAGGAGAGGTGGCTTCACGATGGTGGAGCTTTTGGTGGTGGTGGGGATTTTGGTGGTGTTGGCGGCGATTGCGGTGCCGATGGGGATGGGGGCGGTGCGGCAGGGGGAGCGGGTGAAGTGTCTGGGGAATTTGCGGGAGATCGGGGTGGGGCTGGAGTCGTATCTGGCGGATCACAATGACTTCTTCCCGGAGATCGAGATGGGGCGGAGTTCGCCGGAGGAGGAGGTGCTGACGCTGGAGGTGGTCCTGGCGGAGTATTTGCCGCAGGCGGAGGTGTTTCACTGTCCGGCGGACGACGAGCACTTTGCGGCGACGAGATCGAGCTATCTGTGGAACAGCACGCAGAGCGGGAGGCACAAGTTGCGGACCTCATTTTTCGGGACGGAGAATCAGCCGGAGTCGGTGCCGCTGGTGCTGGACAAGGAGGCGGTGCACGGGGGGGCGAACGGGGTGAACATGCTCTATGCGGACTATCACATATCCAACAAAGTCGAATTCAATGCCGAGCCGCAGTGAAGAGGTGATGCTGGAAGTCCGCGGGCTGCGGAAGTCGTTCGGCGGCAGTCCGGCCCTGCGGGGAGTGAGTTTCTCGGTGCGGGAGGGGGAGATCTTCGGGTTGTTGGGGCACAACGGGGCGGGGAAGAGCACGGCGTTGGGGGTGATCCTGGGGATGGTGGAGCCGGACGGGGGGGAGGCGCTGATCGGGGGGG
>JAQCFL010000054.1 GCA_027619375.1 Verrucomicrobiota bacterium
GGATCGGGCGGCCGTCCCGCGTGGGCCGTCGCTGACGCGACGGGGATCCTTGGGGGCAAGACCGTGGGATGAATCCCACGGCTCACATGGGTAGTCCCTCCGGGACACGGATGAGTGTTTCAGTTCGTCCCGGAGGGACGTTTGAAGTTAGACTTTGGATTTCATCCCACGGGTGGAGATGATCCATGGTCCCCGTCGCGAGGGCGACGGCCCACGCGAGACTGCCGTGGGCGTGCCGTGGGGGCGGGGGCATATTGAAGGATCAGGGCTAAGGGACAGGCCAGATTGAGACGACATCAAGACCGACCGTCCCCTACCGATGCTCCTTTCGGCGTTGCCGGGGAGAGCGGTGGGAGAAGGGGCGGTCAGCGGGCGCGGACGGTGTCTGGGCGGGGATCCTTCGTTGGCTCCAAGAGCTGCACATAGTCGCTCAGAATGTGCTCGGTTTCCTCCAGGAGTAGATCCGTGCCGGGCGCTTCTTCGGGATCGGTGTCAGCGGGATCCGCGTCAGCGGCGGGCTTGTTCGCAGCCGCCTTGGCCGGTTCCGGGAGTCCGGGGGCGTCGACGTTTTTCAGGGTGATTTCGTAGACCGGCGGCAGAGTGGCGGCCTGGGCGAGGCGTCTGGCGGCTTGCGCCTCGACCCGCTCTTTTACCTCGTTCCGTTCGCGACGACGCTCGTCCTCGTTGAGCGAGACTGATTTTGAAGCGCGATTTTTTTCCACCAGGGCCAGGTCCTTGAGCCATTCGGCGAAGTCCGGGTCCGCCGCGATGCGGGCGCGGGAACTCTCCATGAGGGTGGAAACATACGGCTTCACGAGGGAGAAGCGGGGGTAGCGAGCCGGTGGAACGGCGTCCCACTCCATCGGGTTGTCCAGGCCGGCCTCGCTGATCTCGGGAGTGTCGGTGAAGGAGGGGAGGACGAGGTCCGGCCGGACGCCGCGCAGCTGGGTGGAGGCGCCACCGGGGCGATAGAACTTGCTGATGGTCACCTTGAGCACGCCGGGATCGGCTTTTGGGGTCACGCCATTGTCCTCCATGATGGCACCGAGCGGGAGCATGGTCTGGACCGTCCCCTTTCCGAAGGTGGAAGAGTCACCAACGATGAGAGCGCGTCCATAATCCTGCAAGGCGCCGGCGAGGATCTCGGAGGCGGAAGCGCTGAAGCGGCTGGTGAGGACGACGAGCGGGCCATCGTAGAGGGTCTGTCCGTCCTCATCGGCGCCCACGCCGACCTGGCCGGAAAGGTCGCGAGTCTGCACCACCGCTCCGGAGGGGATGAAGAGTCCGGTGAGTTCGATGGCTTCCTGGAGGGAGCCGCCCCCGTTGCGACGAAGGTCCAGAATGATGCCGCGCACGCCCTCGCTCTTGAGCTTGCGGATCAGGCGGGCCACGTCGGTGGTGGCGGATTGTCCCTGTCCCTGATCGGAGGCGTAAAAGGCCGGGAGATCGATGACGCCGATGCGGGTCGTTTGTTCGCCGGCCGGGAAGTCGATGATGCTGGCCTTGGCTTCCTGGTCTTCGAAGTGGACCTCGTCGCGGCGGATGGTGATGGTCTCCCGCGCATCGTCGCTTGCGCCGGCCGGAATGACGATCAGCGTCACGTCGGTGCCCTTCGGGCCGCGAATCAGTTTCACCGTTTCCGAGAGCGGAAGATTGAAGACATCGGCGGGCTCGCCTTTCACGCCTTGCAAGACAGCCACGATGCGGTCCCCTGCTTTGAGTTTGCCGCCCCGCGCGGCAGGTCCGCCCGGCACGAGTTCGCGAATCTCGCAGTAATCGCCCTCGGACTGCAGGACCGCCCCGACGCCGGAGAGCGAGAGCCCCATGGAAACATTGAAGGTCTCGAGCTGCTGGCTGCCCATGTAGTCGGAGTGCGGGTCGTAAACGTGGGCGAGGGCGTTGATATAGATTTCGAGCACGGCGTCGGCACCGAGATTTTTCATGGTATCAGCCTGCCTCCGGTAGCGCCGGATCAGGGTCTTGGTCGCGGCGGCGGCGTCCTTGCCATCGAGTTTCTCCTGCAGGAAATCGGCCCGCACGCGCTGTCGCCAGAGGGCGTGCGCGGCGGCGGCATCGAGCGGCCGGGGCGCGTCCTCGCGATCATAGGTATAGCGGTCATTCCCGGTGAATTCGAAGGTCTCCTCACCCAACACTTTTTCGACGAGATCCGCGCGCTCGGCGGATCGCTGGAGGTAACGTTCATAAATCGCGCGGGCCGCGCGGGTGTCCCCGGTGCGGCGGGTGGCCTCGGCGAGCTTGGGCAGGAACTTCTGAAACTCATCGATATCGCTTTTGAAAAACAGCTCGTGGGAGCTGTCGAGGGCATCGATATAGCGATTCAGGAACAGGGCCGCCATGGTGTCATCGAGGCCGCGGTGGGCGAACTGAGCCTGTTCGAGAAGCTGGGAGTTGAGCTGTAAAATTTGGCCGTCCGGGGTCGCGGCATCGATCCGCAGGCCCGGACGCAGGGCGATGGCGGGAAAGGTGCCCAGCAGGGCGAGGCCGAGTGCGCAGGGGAGGATGATTCTCAGATGTCTCTTCATGGGGGGGATGGGAGCGCCTTGGTTTTGCAAGCGGTTCCGGAGGCGCAACGATGGCTCCGGGACACGGAAAAGCTAGGCTTGCTTTCTGTTGCCCGCCTTTCCTGATTATTACACTCGTGAAAGGAAGTGGCAATCGATGATGTGGGGGAAATGAGGGTGCATCCACTCGTCAGCGTGCTGAGGCGGGGCCTCGTTCTCGGGACCGCCCCCGGGGAGCACGACGAGTAATCATTGCAGGCCCCCGGATTTGAGGCCGGAAGTCCAGAGGGTCGGAGGCTGAGAAATGGACACCGGTCGGAATGGTGGGAGCGGCTGCTCCAGGTGGTGAGATAAATAGGTGAGAGATAGAGCCCCTCTTGGGACTCGATTTAATAGGTGAGCCGACCTCCCCCCCAACACCCCGCCTCGCCTGATCTTGAACAACGAATCTTCCACTGAGAATAGCGGTTTGTTTGCGCCGGGTTGGCCGGGCATCGAAGCGCGCTGGACATCGAGCGCCAAGGACGGGATCGGGACGGCGTTGGGGAGCGAGAGTCGGATCTGGTATGCCTTGAGCCATGGGGTCATCAACGAGGTGTACTATCCGCGGATCGATCAGGCTTGCACGAGGGACCTGCCGTTCATCGTCACGGATGGGGAGGACTTTTTTTCGGAGGAGAAGCGGGACACTGAAACGACGACGGAGCTGGTGGAGGCGGGAGTGCCGTTGTTTCGGGTCACCAATCGCTATCGAGCGGGTCGTTATGTGCTGGTGAAGGAGGTTTTTGCGGATCCCGGGCGGGATTGTCTGGTGCAGCGGATCACTCTGGAGAAATGGAGTCCCGGGCTGCGGCTCCATGTGTTCTTGGCTCCGCACATTGCCAACCGGGGGATGGGGAACACGGCGTGGGTGGGGGACTACAAGGGAACGCCGATGCTCATTGCGGAGCGGGACGGGGTGACGATGGCGCTGGGTTGCTCGACGGGTTGGGCGGGGCGCGCGGTGGGGTTTGTGGGACAATCGGACGGTTGGCGGGATCTCAGGGCGGCGAAGCGGATGACGTGGTTTCATGAGCGGGCTGAGAACGGGAACGTGGCGATGACCGGAGAGGTGGGCTTGAGGGGAGGGTATCATCTGGTCTGGCCGCAGGATTTGGTCGAAACGGGCGGTGGAGATCATCAGTCCGGATGCCCTGGCCCTGGTGCGCTTCGGTTTGCGGGCTGCGGACGATCCCCGCGTTCTCGACACCATCAAAGTGATCGATGCCTTGTTGAAACGGGATCTGCCTGGTGGTCCAGCCTGGTGCCGTTACAATGGGGACGGCTATGGGGAGCATGAGGATGATTCGCCCTTCGACGGGACTGGTCGGGGGCGACCGTGGCCGCTGCTCACCGGAGAGCGGGCCCACTATGAACTGGCGGGAGGTGATCGGAAGGAGGCGGAGCGTCTGGCGGATGCGATTGGGAACTTTGCGAACGGCACGGGGCTCCTGCCCGAGCAGGTGTGGGATGGGGAGGAGCTGCCGGAGCGGGAGTTGTGGGTGGGCGGGCCGACTGGTTCCGCGATGCCCTTGGTCTGGGCTCATGCGGAGTTTCTGAAGCTCGGCCGCTCTTTGGCCGATGGAACGATTTTCGATCTTCCTCCGCAAACCGTGGCACGCTATCTCCGCTAGTGCATTCCCTGCGTCACCTCCAGCGTTACGACCGGCACCTTCGCGAATTGAAGAAATCCCATGCGGTTCTCGGAAAACTCATCGACTGATCTCCATGTCCAAAAGCCAGGAACAAAAGAAGTGCGCGATCTGCGGGAAGACCTTTCCCTATCGGGAGGTGTTCGCCCTCGCGGTGGTGCGGCCGATGGTGCTGGATGAGATTGAGCGTGAGTTTCCCGGCTTGGACCGATCCGCCTACATCTGCCGCCAGGATCTCGCGGACTTCCGCATGCGGCATGTGCAGAACCTGTTGATCAGCGAGAAGGGCGAGTTGACCGGCCTGGAGGAGGGAGTCATCGAGAGCCTGAAGCGCCACGAACTGATGTCGCCGGATCTGCATGCGGAGATCGTGGGTCGGGGCACGCTGGGGGAGCGTCTGGCGGATCGCATTGCGACCTTCGGAGGCAGTTGGACCTTTCTGTTGAGCTTCTTCGGCTTCCTGCTGATCTGGATCGGGATCAACGCCTTCGTGCTGTTGAGCCGGGCCTGGGATCCGTATCCGTTCATCCTCCTCAACCTGATCCTTTCGTGTCTCGCCGCGATCCAGGCACCGGTGATCATGATGAGTCAGAACAGGCAGGAGGCGAAGGACCGGATCCGCTCGGAGCATGATTACCAGATCAACCTGAAGGCGGAGTTGGAGATCCGGCATTTGCATGAGAAGATGGATCACCTGTTGATGCAGCAGTGGGAGCGGTTGGTGGAGATCCAGCAGGTGCAGATCGAGTTGCTGCAGGAGTTGGGTGAGCGCGGGAAGGATGCCGGGAGGAAGAATGTCTGAAGAGGCGGCGGAACGCGGTCGGGGCTGGCTGCATCGCCTCGTGCCGGTGGTCATGCTGCTGGTGTTCTGCGCTGCGCTGTGGGCCTTGCATCGGGAGATGGCGCATTTCAACTTTGAGGAATTTCGGGCGTATCTGCGGGGGCTTTCCTGGGGGAGACTCGGGCTCGCGCTGGCCGCGACGCTGGGGGGCTATGCAGCGTTGGTGGGGTATGATTTTTTTTTGCGATTCGCTATGTGGGGCAGCGTCTCGCGCCATGGCGGATCGCGCTGACCTCCTTCGTCGGTTACGCCTTCAGCATGAACATCGGTCAATCGGTGCTCAGTGGTGGGGCGGTGCGGATGAGGCTCTACACCGGTTGGGGAATGGGGCCGGGGGATGTGACGCGGATCATCGGCTTTAATTTCATGATCGGCACGGTGGGGCAGTTGCTGCTGATCGGGTTGTTGTTCACCTTTGTCGGGTATCGGATTCCGGATTCTGTCGAGGTGCCGTTTCATTCCCTGAGGTTGGTGGGAGTCGTGGCACTGCTTCTGGTGGGAGCGTTCTTTGTTGCGGTGGGCCGGAAGCGGCGGTGGGGGCTTCGCTGCTGAAGGGCCTGGACTATGAGGAGGCCCTGCTGCTCGGCCTGCTGCTTCTGGTGCTCCTACCCTGCCGACATCGCTTTCACCGGCACGCCGCGCTGTTTGCGCTGCGTTTCACGGCGGGTTGGTGGCTCAGCGTGGGGTTGATTGCGGCTACCGTGACCTGGATCGGCTTTACGGCCTATGAGCGGGTGCACTACAATGCTGATTTGTGGCTGCACTTTGGGTTCAAGGGTGATGCGGCGCGTTTCCTGCAGGCCAGCGCGGGATTGGCGACCGTGATGACAGGTTTCGTCCTGTGGAAATTGATCCGACCAGGGTCGCGGAACCCGCCCCCGCTCGCCTCCAGAGAGGATCTGGCCAAAGTGCTGCCCCTCGTCCGCCAGTCTGCCGGGACCAATGGGACGCTGGCTCTGTTGGGGGACAAGCGCTTTCTCTTCAGCGAGTCGGGAAGGTCCTTCCTCATGTTTGGCATCCAGGGTCGGACCTGGGTGACGATGGGTGATCCGATCGGTGATCCGGAGGAGTTGGAGGAGTTGGAGGAGTTGGAGGAGTTGGAGGAGTTGGAGGAGTTGGAGGAGTTGGAGGATTTGATTTGGTCGTTCCGGGAGCGGTGTGATGAGTCGGGGGCCCGGCCGTTTTTTTATCAGGTGAGCGCGGAATCGGCCCATGCCTACACGGGGCTCGGGTTGTTGCTCTACAAGCTTGGGGAGGAGGCGCAGATGGAGTTGACGGGCTTTGGGCTGGAGGGAGCGTCGCGCAAGAACCTGCGACGAAACCACGCCCGGGTGGAGCGGGATGGAGCGACGTTCGAGATCATCGGGAGAGAGCGGTTCGAGGAGGTGGTGGCTGAGTTGAGGGCCGTCTCGGACGGGTGGCTCGGCGACAAGAGCGCGGGGGAGAAGAGCTTTTCGATGGGGAGTTTCCGCGAGGAGTATCTGTCGTATTTCGACTTCGCGGTGGTCCGGTTGGAGGGGCGCATTGTGGCCTTTGCCAACATCTGTGGGAGTGGAGGGAAGGAAGAGTTGTCGGTGGATCTGATGCGGCACGTGGAGGCCGCCCCGCACGGGGTGATGGAGTATTTGTTCGTGGAGTTGATGCTGTGGGGGAAGGCGCAGGGGTATCAGTGGTTCAACCTCGGCATGGCCCCGCTGTCGGGGTTGGAGAACCGGGCTCTCGCGCCGCTCTGGCAGCGGTTGGGGGCGCAGATCTTCAGCATGGGGGAGCATTTTTACAATTTTCAGGGACTGCGGGCCTACAAGGAGAAGTTCGATCCGGTTTGGCGGCCGCGCTATCTGGCCTGCCCGGGGGTGCTCAGTCTGCCGGTGGTCCTGCTCGACATCGCTGCGCGGATTGGCGGCGGCTTGGTGAGATCCCTTGGAGGAAAGGGTGGGAATCCCAAAGAGAAGGAAGGGGGGCGGGGCTGATGAGGGAGGTCCCCTTCCGATCCGAACAGACACGCAGATGATTCTCAAAGGCCTCTTCGGAAAGATCCGCCGCTTCGTGAGAGGGCGACGGTTGGCGGGACGTGACGGGGAGGAGGATGGGGTGCCGTCCTCCTGCCTGCATCGCTATCCGGTGGAAGGTGACGATTCGGAATTATTGGCGATCTTCTATTCCGGGGATGGCGGCTGGGCGAACCTGACCACTCACCTCTCGAAGCGCCTGCAGGAAGCGGGGATCCCGGTGGTGGGGATTGATTGCATGCATTACTTCTGGCGGGAGAAGAGGCCGGTGGAGGCTGCGGGGGAATTGGAAATTCTTCTCGGCAAGGAGAAGGCGAAGCGGGTGATTCTGTTGGGATACTCGATGGGGGCGGACGTGTTGCCATTGATCGCCACGAGCCTTTCGGACGAAGCCCTGGGGCGGGTTGCAAGTGTCGTGCTGATGAGTCCGAGCGATCGGGGTTACTTGAAATTCCGGTTTATCGGGTGGTTGGGTGTGCACACTCATCCGCATTTGGGGAGTCCGTTGCTACCCGATGTGGAGAAACTCGCGAGGACGCTCCGGGTGTCCTGTTTCGCCGGGGAGCGGGAAGAGCGGACCCTGGCGAGAAGCCTTGGGGAGGATCTCGCCCGGGTTGAGCTGTTGCCGGGGGGGCGCCACTATGGCAGTGACTATGAGCGACTTGCTGATCGGGTGCTGGCCCACCTCGAAGAGGGAGGAGCAGGCTCCTGCTGATGGTCAGTTCGACGGCGTCGATCAGCATTCTGGAGGTGCGGTGCTACCGGGATTCGGAGCGGTGGTAATGCGGCGGGAGGTGTGTTTTGCGGTGCGGGGTGCGGGTGCTTTGGTTCTTGATCGGGAGGTGGGAATGCCGGAGAGTGCGGCATGTTCAAGACACGATTCGCCTTTGTGATTGCTGGTCTCCTCCTTTCGCTCCCGGTTTTTGGTCAGGAGAAAGTGAATTTGTTCAACGGGAAGGATCTGACCGGCTGGGACGGGGACCCGCGGTTGTGGAGTGTGGTGGAAGGTGTGTTAGTGGGGGAGACGAACGGTGAGGACAAGAAGGTCGGGCCGAACAGCTTTCTGATCTGGCAGGGTGGAGACGTGGCGGATTTTGATTTTGAGATGACGGCGCGGGTGATGGGCAACAACTCGGGAGTGCAGTATCGGAGCAAGGCGCTGCCGGATGTGGCGAAGTGGTCGGTGGGCGGCTACCAGATGGACATGCATCCGAATCAGCCATACCTCGGCATGCTCTATGAGGAGCGGGGACGGGGGATTGCCTGTCTGCGGGGACAGAAGGTGAAGCTGGAAGCGGGGAAGAAGCCGGAGGTGACCGCGAAGGTGCCGGTGCCGGAGCTGAAGCTGGACGAGTGGAACACCTACAAGATTTCGGCCCGCGGGAATGTGGTGCAGCACTTCTTGAATGGAGAACTGGCGGCGGAGATCACCGATAATGATCCGGAGAAGCGCTCGCTGAAGGGGATCCTCGCGCTGCAGCTGCATGCCGGTCAGGCGATGAAGCTGGAGGTGAAGGAGATGAGTTTGACGAAGGTGGGGGAGTAGGGCCTACTTGGCGGAGGGGAGCGCAGAGAAGACGTTGCGGAAGCTGTTGAGGCCCGCCTCGATGTTGTCGATGATCTCTTCGGCGAGGTCGGCGGGTTCTGGGAGGTTGTCGAGGTCGGCGAGGCTGTCGTCCTTGAGCCAGAAGAGGTCGAGGCTGGTTTTGTCACGGGCGGCGAGTTCGTCGTAGGTGAACTTTCTCCAGCGGCCTTCGGGACTTTTGTCGGCATGCCAGGTTTCCTTGCGCTTGTGGCGGTTGGCGGGGTTGTAGCAGTCGATGAATTCGCGGAGGTCTTCCACGCGGAGGGGTTTGCGCTTGAGGGTGTGGTGGATGTTGGTGCGGTAGTCGTAATACCAAACATCCTTGGTGGCCACGTCTTTGCTGGCGGGGCGGTTGTCGAAGAAGAGGACGTTCGCCTTCACGCCTTGGGCATAGAAAATACCGGTGGGGAGGCGGAGGATGGTGTGGAGCTCGGTGGTTTCGAGAAGCTTTTTGCGGACCGTCTCTCCGGCTCCGCCTTCGAAGAGGACGTTGTCGGGGAGGACCACGGCGGCGAGGCCGGTGGTCTTGAGCATGGAGCGGATGTGCTGGAGGAAGTTGAGCTGTTTGTTGGAGGTGGTGGCCCAGAAGTCCTGGCGGTTGTAGGTGAGGTCGTCCCGTTCCTGTTCACCTTCCTCGTTGGTGAAGGTCATGCTGCTCTTCTTGCCGAAGGGCGGATTGGCGAGGACGTAGTCCACGGTCTGCGAGGGCTGGGCGACGAGGGCATCGGTTGGGGAAATGAGGCTCTCGCCGTCGATCTCGCCGATGTTGTGGAGGAAGAGATTCATCAGGCATAGGCGGCGGGTGCCGGCGACGATTTCATTTCCGGAGAATGCATCCTTCTTGAGGAAAGCCTTTTGGTCCCGGTTCAATTTGTTTCCTTCCCTCGTCAAGTAGTCGTAGGCGGCGAGGAAGAAGCCCCCGGTGCCGCAGGCGGGATCGGCGATGGTTTTGCCGGGTTCAGGGGCGATGCATTCGACCATGGCTGCGATGAGGGCTCGGGGGGTGAAATACTGGCCCGCACCGGACTTGGTGTCTTCGGCGTTTTTTTCGAGAATGCCCTCATAGATGTCGCCCTTGGTGTCGGAGCCGAGCATCACCCACTCGACGCCATCGACCATTTCGATGAGGCGGGCGAGTTTGGCGGGGTCGGTGATTTTGTTCTGCGCCTTGGTGAAGATCTGGCCGAGCATGCCCTTCTCGGTGCCGAGGGCGCGGAGGGTTTCGACGTAGTGGACTTCCAATTCGGCTCCCTTGAGCGGCTTGAGGGCGGGCCAGGCGAACTTCTTGGGCACCCCGACGTTGCGGTTGTGGGGAGCGCGGCCGTATTCGTCGGCCATCTTGAGGAAGATGAGGTAGGTGAGCTGTTCGAGGTAGTCGCCGTAGCCGACGCCGTCGTCGCGAAGGGTGGTGCAGAAGCTCCAGACTTTGGAGATGATGGAGTCGGTGGTCATGAGGTCGCAGAGTTACTTCTTCGGGGGAAAATCGGGCATGGACCTTCGCATGAAGTCGTCGAAGAGGGGGACGGTGAAGGCGACTTCGCCGTGTTGGGGGCTGTAGATCATCCCCTTGTTGATCAGCTTGGCGCGGCGGGGGCTCAGGCTTCCTACCTTTAGACCCATGACATCGGCGACGTCTCCCATCTTGTAGGGGCCTTCGCCGAGTTCGGCCATGGCGCGAAGGAGCGTTTTTTCTCCGTTGGTCAGTCGGTCGTAGCGGACGCGGAAGAAATTTTTGTCGAGCCGGGCTACTGTTGTTCTGGAGGCGGTGTTCACTACATCGATCTCGATGGGGCTGTTCTCTGCCAGGTTCCAGAGTTGATAGCCCCATTCCTGTAGGAAGTAAGGATAGCCTTGGGTGACGCGAACAACTTCAGCGACAGCCTCGGGGGTCACGCTTTCGCCTTCGTCCTTGATGGGGTCGGAAATGGCGAGGGCAGCGTCCGCTTCCGGGAGGGGGCCGATCTCGGGGAAATCGAACAGCCGCTCAGCATAGGATTTGGATTCTCCTGCGAGTCGGGGCAAGATGGGAAGACCCGCGCCGATGAGGACGACTGGCAGACCCTCCTGCTGCATCTTGTGCATCGCCATGATGAGGGAACTCAGTTCTTTCTCCTGAAGGTATTGGAGCTCGTCGAGGAGGAGGACGATGGAGGCGTTCCGCGAAACGGCGGCCTCCCCGACGATGACGAAGAGTTCCGGTAGGTCCGCTTCCAAATCCCCCGAGTCGGCGGTTCCTTTCTCGGGCTCGATGTCGATCCCGATGGGGATGTCGTCATAGGTGATCGTGATGCTGCTGACGAAGCTGCGGAGGACGGCGAGGGCGCGCCGCACCTTCTCCTTGGTTCCCTCGAGGCGATTCAGAGCGAAGAGGAGAGAGCGGAGGTGTGGGACCAGGAGGGCCGGCAGGGACTTGTTCTCGTGGGCTTCGACTTGGACTGTTTGGTAATCCAGGTCGCGGGCCATCCGGTTGATCTCGTTGAGCAGGACCGTCTTTCCCACCCCCCGGAGGCCGGTCAGGAGGATGCTTTTGGACGGGCGGCCCTTCTTGATCCGTTTGAGCAGGATTTCTGCCCGGTCGAGGATTTCTCGTCGACCGGCGAGCTCCGGTGGCGGTGTTCCCGCCCCGGGAGTGAAGGGATTCCGAGTTTCGTCCATGGACTTATAGGTAAATATACCAGTTTATACAGAGTTTCGAGTATAATTAGGTAGATGCGTATAGAATCTACTCGGCGTCGTGGCCGTCGCCGGGTTGGGGTTCGAGGGCGGATGCGGGCGCGGAGGGCGGTGCAGAAGCTCCAGACTTTGGAGATGATGGAGGCGGTGGTCATGGTTCGAGAGAATCGACGCCAATGGGGAACATGGCTTTTTCGAATATCTCGATCCTGCGGCCGAGCTCAATCAATTCCTGACTTTCCTTTGAACCCTCGACAAGAGCACTGATCATGAGGGCCTCCAGGCGGAGAATTGCCTGTTCGTGTTCTTCAAGCGTTTTGATTGGTTCCGACATGGCGCAGGGAGGGTCTAGAATTTCCATCCGAGTTCCTTGAGCATTTCAAGGAAGGTGATACGGCGAACTCGGCCCCGCGCGTGGCAAACGTCGGGAATTTTCGGTTTCGCAAGATTGTGGGTGGGTCGTTCGCCAGTAACGACGGTTGCCTTGAGAACTTCCGCCGTTGCGATGGAGGCGGGTTCGTCGGTGGGGTCTTGGGGGGCGAGTTGGCCGGTGAAGGCCATTTTGAGGATGGACTGGCGGAGGGCTTCGCTGCGCTTCAGGGCGGCGTCGATCTCGCGCTCGCTCTGCGCAATGACGGTGAATTGCTCGTCGAGGAGGCGGACGATTTCTTGTTGCTCGGGGAGGGAACAGAGGGGGACGGCGATGGACTTAAATCGTTCAACGCTGATTTTCTTTTGCGCCACTCCCCGCGTGATGAGCCCCAGTTGTTTTCGGCATGAGACTGAGTTAATGAATCCAGCGTAAAAGCCGCGTTCGCAATAATCGATGAGCACCCGGAACTTCAGGCAATCTGCGGTGATTACAGCCGTAGGCGATAGGGAAGGCTGAGTTCATGGGCGTCTCGGGTTCGATTTTTTGTGAGCCCCCCAGAAATCTCAGCGATCTATCCGAGTGTTGTCCACATCCACCCGCCCGGCGTTTGTCCCGCCCCTTCAGGGCGGAGATCAATTGGGGGTTGGTGACCCAGGGCTGCGTCGCGTTGCTTCTTGCCCTGGGCTTTGATGTCCCGCCCCTTCAGGGCGCCGTGCGGTTGGCTTTTCCGGGCTTTTGGGTCGCCTTTTTTCTTACTGCTCATGCTCAGGCGATCAGCTCCCGGATGAGTTCATCGGTGAGGGCATTCATTTGGTCGCCGAAGGCGAGCCGCAATTCCAAACAACTGTGCATTCCGTGCAATCTGTGGTTCCAATTCTTAACCACAGAGAGCACGGAGCACACGGAGTGGGGAGGGGTTGGGGTCATTTCAGTTGGAGACGCGCTTGATGCCGAGTTTGGCATGTTTGAAGTTGAGGAGGAGGGCGGTTTTGAGGCCGGTGATGTTGAGGTATCCGAGCATCTGGGCGAGGTGGCTGTCGTTGAAAGCGGTGACGACCTTGGGATCCACGATGATCGCTTGTTCGACGATGAGGTCGGGGATGAGGGTGCCAATGTGGTGGGTGTCGTAGTGGACCGGGAAATTCTTCTGTTGTTCGCAGGTGAGGCCCTGCTTGGCAAGTTCGATGACGAGGGCGCGTTCGTAGAGTTTTTCATCGAGGCCGGGCTTGAGGGCGAAGAGTACTTTGTGGGCGGCTCCAATGATTTTTTCGGTGAGGTCGTTGGTTTCCATGAGATTTTTTAACCACAGAGAGCACAGAATACACGGAATGGAGATGAAGCCAGGGGCCCAAGTCCGTCCATTTTCAAACCTCTGTGCATTCTGTGCGATCTGTGGTTCAAATTCTTCACGCTCCGGGGCTTCCGTTGAGATTTTTTAACCACGGAATGCACAGAGTTCACAGAATGAAGAGCTTGGGTTTGGTGGTGAAGAGAGGAGAGGTTCAAAATCCAGATCCGTGCATTCCTTGCAATCTGTGGTTCAAATTCTTCATGCGGTGAGGGCATGGTTTATTTCGGGAATGAGGGAATCCATGCCATCGCCGAACAAGGCATGCATTTTTCCGAGGCCGCCTTGGGCGTCGAAGGGGGCGTAGTCGAGGTCGTGGCGTTCGAAGCGGAAGGAGGTGGTGAGGTGGTCGCGGATGAGTTTGAGCCAGGCGGTTTGGGCGTCGGTGAATTTTTGTTCGGTGGGGATGCCGGCGTGCTTTTGCATGATCCAGGTCTGGAAGTTGCGGCGGACGGTGTCGTTGAAGGGGGTGAGTTTTTCATCGATGCCGGAGGCGCGGCGGATGAGGGCCATGAGGGCGGCGAGTTCGGTGAGGGGGGTGGCTGTTGTCGGGGAGTTCGTCGAGGCGGGTGTAGGCTTCCCAGACGCGGAGGGGGGCGAGGCGCGGAGCGGCTTGTTGGAGGGCTTGGAGGACGTCCTTGATCTGGGTAAGGGTGACTTCCTGACGGCGCTGGGGTTGCTGGTAGAAGAGGGTGAGGGCGTCGAGCTGGTCCTGGTGCTCGCGGCAGAAGGTTTCAAACTCGGAGACGAAGGTGGCGGAGCGTTCGCGGGCGTCGGCGTCCCATTCGGCGCGGACGAGCTTGTCGAGGGTGGTTTCGTCGATGGTTTGGAGGTTGGCGGTGCAGGTTTCGACGATGAGTTGCACGGCGGCTCCGGTGAGGGGGGCGGCGGCGGCGGTGACGAGTTGTTGCTGGGCTTGCTCGAGTTCGAGGTTGCTGGGGTTGGTGCCTTCGGGCTGGCCGGAGAGTTCGAGGGCCTTCTGCTGGATGGTTTCGCCGTTGATGGCGTGGAAGAGGTCTTTGGTGAGTTGGTTGAGGGAGGTGCCGCCGAGTTTTTCGGCGATGGCGGCTTTTTGCTCGGGTTTGAGCATGCGCTCGATGCGGGCGAGGCGTCCGGCGAGGGAGGAGATGGTGTCGGCATCGGTGGCGCCCATGACGACTTCCATGGCGAGATCCTTGAAGGGGACGGAGGGGCGGGTGATGGGCGGGCGGCTGGCGGTTTTGAGGGATTTGGTGACACCGATGGCATCGACGATGACGTAGTGGGTTTTGGCGGTCTTGGCGGAGGGGGAGGATTTTTTCAAGCCATCGTGGTCGAGGGTGCGGGTGCCGCGGCCTTTCATTTGCTCGAAGTAGCCTTTTGATTTCACGTCGCGCATGAAGAGGAGGCATTCGAGGGCTTTGACGTCGGTGCCGGTGGCGATCATGTCGACGGTGACGGCGATGCGGGGGTGGTATTCGTTGCGGAACTGCTGGAGGACGGATTTGGGGTCTTCCTCGTTCTTGTAGGTGACCTTTTTGCAGAAGGCGTTCTCCTCGCCGAATTCGTCGCGGATGATCTGGATGATGTCGTCGGCGTGGGAGTCGGTCTTGGCGAAGACGAGGGTCTTGGGGACTTCGTAGTCGCCCTCTTTGTCGATGCGGTCGGGGAAGATCTCGGGGAGTTTGTCGCGGAAGGTCTGGATGACCTTGTGGATCTGGGATTTGTTGACGATTTCGCGGTCGAGCTTTTTGCCGGAGTAGGCTTCATCCTCGTCCTGTTGTTCCCAGAGTTGGCGGCGGGTGAGCTTTTCGCGTTTCTCGACGAGGCCCTTGAGGACGGTGCCGCCCTGCTGCGTGACTTCGGTCTCGATGAGGTAGATCTCGCCCTGTACGTTCACGCCATCGGCGACGGCTTCCTCGTGGGTGTATTCGGAGACGACGTTTTGGTTGAAGAAGGCGTAGGTGCGGGAGTCGGGGGTGGCGGTGAGGCCGATGTGGAAGACGTCGTAGTATTCCACGACCTGCCGCCAGAGGTTGTAGATGGACTGGTGGCACTCATCGATGACCATGAAATCGAAGAACTCGGGAGGAACCTTGTCGCTGTGAACGACGGGCAAGGGGTCGCGTTTGCGGGAGGAGCGTTCGGCGGGGTCCTCTTCTTCGGCTGATTCGTCGAGCTGCCTGCCCTGGAGGATGGAATACATCCGTTGGATGGTGCAGATGCACACTTGTGCATCCTGGGGGACGTGGGAGGAGGTGAGGCGCTGGACGGTGTAGAGTTCGGTGAATTTGCGGTTGTCATCGGAGGGGGTGTAGGCGAGGAATTCCTGCTCGGCCTGTTCGCCGAGGTTGCGGGTGTTGACGAGGAAGAGGATGCGTTTGGCCTTGGCGTGCTTGAGGAGGCGGTAAACGGAGGTGATGGCGGTGAAGGTTTTCCCGGAGCCGGTGGCCATCTGGACGAGGGCGCGGGGTTTGGCCATTTTGAAGGATTTTTCGAGGGCGGTGATGGCGGTGATTTGGCAGTCGCGGAGGCCGGTCGGATTGAGGGCTGGGAGGTCGTGGAGACGAGTGCGGAGGGATTTGTCCTGGGAGAGGAATTCGCGGAGGGTCTCGGGGCGGTGGAAGGAGAAGATCTCGCGGGAGCGGGGTTTGGGGTCGCGCTGGTCGGTGAAGCGGGTGAGGACGCCGGTGGCTTCGTAGAGGAAGGGGAGGGGGAGGCCGGTGTTTTGGACCCATTGGAGCTTGGCGTGGGAGTAGCCCTGGGTTTGGGCTTCGGCGGTGGTGATGTTTTGGCCGAGGGTTTCCTTTTTGGCTTCAATGACGCCGACGGGTTTCTTGTCGATGAAGAGGACGTAGTCGGCGGGGCCGGCGTCGGTGTGGTATTCACGGATGGCCTGGCCTCCGGAGGCGTTGAAGTCGATGGCGTCCTTGGGCTGGACGGCCCAGCCAGCGGCCCGGAGCTGCGCGTCGATCTGATCGCGGGCCTGCTGTTCGGGATTTTGGTTGGGCACGGTGTAGTTATGGGGTGGGAGGGCGTGGTGGCAAGACGGTTGGGGAGTTATGGGCGGAGATGTGGGGAGATGGGGTGGGGAGGTGGCTGCGGGAGGTGAAACCGCC
>JAQCFL010000454.1 GCA_027619375.1 Verrucomicrobiota bacterium
TTGGCAGAAGGGGCGGAGGGGGCAGGAGGGGCAATCGGGAGAGCGGAGGGCGCAGTGGGTTTGGCCGAGTTCCATGAGGGCGGAGTTGAACTCGCGGGGGTGCTGGGGGTCGAGGAGGGCGGCGGCGCGTTCCCAGAGGAGGGCCTGTCCCTTGGAGGAGTCGATGGGGGTGGGGTCGTCGAAGAGTCGGGCGAGGACGCGGGCGATGTTGGCATCGACGATGGGGACGGGGAGGCCGAAGGCGAAGGAGGCCACCGCACCGGCGGTATAGCGCCCGAGGCCGGGGAGGGCGGCGAGGGCGGCGGGGTCGGGGGGGAAGCGGCCCTGGTGCTGCTCGAGGACGGCTCGGGCGGCTTTCTGGAGGTTGCGGACGCGATTGTAGTAGCCGAGGCCCTCCCAGGCCTTGAGGAGTTGGGGTTCGGAGGCGGCGGCGAGGGTGGGGAGATCGGGGAAGGTGGCGAGGAAGCGCTCGAAGCGGCGGTTTTGTCGGACCGCGGCGACGGTGGTTTGCTGGAGCATGACCTCGGAGACGAGGATGGCGTAGGGATCGGTGGTGCGGCGCCAGGGGTGGTCCTCGCGGCGGGCCTCGAACCAGCGGAGGAGGGCGCTGCGGAGGCCACGGGTGTTGCGGAGGGGGTGTTTGGAGGCGGCTGGTTTCAACGGGAAGAGAGGATTGGGCATTGATCGCGGAAGGTCGAACGCCGATTGTGGGGAGGATGGCGGTGACGAGTTACACGGTGGCGATTTCGCCCGAGGCGGTGGAGAAGCTGCGGGGGATCCTGGTGCGGGACGGGTTTGATCTGCTGGAGAAGCCCTATGCCCACTACGGGGCGAAAAAGGGGAAGCTGAGCGTGACGGTCTATGAGAAGGGCCCGAAAGTGCTGGTGCAGGGGAAGGCGACGGAGGAGTTCGTGCAATTCACCCTGGAGCCGCAGATCCTGGGGGAGGCGCGGCTGGGGTATGAGGAAGTGACCAATCCGGAGATGTTTGCGCCGCATTTCGGGATTGATGAGAGCGGGAAGGGGGACTTTTTCGGGCCTTTGGTCATCGCGGGGGCCTATGTGGACGGGGCGGCGGCGCGGGCCCTGCTGGATGGGGGGGTGACGGATTCGAAGAAGATCGGGTCGGCGGCGCGGATCGTGAAACTGGCGAAAATCGTGCGGGAGACCAGGGGGGTGCGGGAGGTGGTGGTGGCGATTAGCCCGACACGTTACAACGAGATGTATGCCAATTTTCGCAATCTCAATGAATTGTTAGCCTGGGGTCATGCCACTGTCATTACAGAGCTGCTGAAGAAGGTGCCGGACTGTCCGCTGGCCCTGAGTGATCAGTTTGCGAATCCGCGGGTGTTGGAGCGGGCCCTGAAGAAGAAGGGGGTGAGCATTCTATTGGAGCAAAAAACCAAGGGGGAATCGGACGTGGCGGTGGCGGCGGCGTCAATTTTGGCGCGGGAACGGTTTGTGCGCTGGATGCGGGAGGGGTCGGAACAGTGGGGAATGGAGTTGCCTTTGGGCGCTGGTCCGCAGGTTCTTTTGGCGGGGCGTGAATTTTTGACGAAATATGGAGCGTCCGAGCTGGGTAATGTGGCCAAGCTGCACTTCAAGACGGCGACGGAGATACTTGACGGGAGCGATTGAAAATGAATTCGGTTCAATTTTTAACGGGACATTGGCGCGTGGTGTGCTCTGTTCGTTACACCTACAACTAATATGGCAACAGTTACTAAGAGAGACTTGGTGGTTCGGATCAGCAACGAGACTGGATTGACCCAGCGGCAGGTGTTTGATGTGCTGCAGAAGACCCTCGATGCGGTCACCGCAGACCTCGCCCGGGGGCACACCGTGGTGATGCGGAATTTCGGGACCTTTGAAGTGCGCCAGACGAAGGCGAAAGTGGGTCGTAATCCGAAGAATCCGGGATTGGACGTGCCGATTCCTCCGCGTGCCGTGGTGAAGTTCAAGCCGGGCAAGGAGATGAAGGAGAAGGTGGCGCCGATCCTGCCGTTGATCATAGAAGCCGGCAACAAGTAGGGGTCGAGGCCGTTCTTGGCGAGTGGGGCCCAGTGTGTTACGCTCCCGGGCATGATGGTGCGCGGGATGTTGGTTTTTTTATCGGCGGTGGTGTTGTGTTCGTGTGGCGGCGGCTACAAGGGTTACATGACGAAGCCCTACACGGTGCGAGGTCAGCACTACACGCCGTTGAGTGTGGAGCAGGCGCTGGGCTACAAGGAGCGGGGGGAGGCGTCGTGGTATGACGAGAGCAGTTGGATGGGATTCAAGCGTGGTAACACTTCATTGGGCGAGAAAGTTTCGCGCGGGGCGGTGAGCGGGGCGCACAAGACGCTGCCCTTGCCGTGTCGGGTGAAGGTGACGAATTTGGAGAACGGGAAATCGCTGACGATGCGATTGAATGATCGCGGGCCGTTTATTGCGGGACGGATCATTGATGTGACGCCCCGGGCGGCGGCGAAGCTGGGTTTCAAGGATCGTGGATTGACGAACGTGGAGGTGCGGGTGTTGAGCGTGGGGGACGGGAAGTATGAGCGGAAGGCGGACCGGAAGTGGATTCCGTTTTTTTGAGGGGGGGGAATGGGGGAGGGAATTTAACCGCGAATGG
>JAQCFL010000455.1 GCA_027619375.1 Verrucomicrobiota bacterium
CGGCGCCGCGGGGGGCGTATTTTTCGAAGACGTGCTGGATGACGGCTTCGCGGCGGTCGCCGGAGGGGAAGTCGATGTCGATGTCGGGCCAGGATTTGCGATTTTCGGAGAGGAAGCGTTCGAAGAGGAGGCCGCCGCCGATGGGATCGACGGCGGTGATGCCGAGGCAGTAGCAGACCGCGGAGTTGGCGGCGGATCCGCGGCCCTGGCAGAGGATGCCCTGGGACTGGGCGAATTGGGTGATTTCCCAGACGATGAGGAAGTATCCGGCGAAGCCGAGGCGGTTGATGAGGGTGAGTTCGTGGTCGAGGTGGTCGCGGATTTTTTTGGTGAGTTTGGGGTAGCGGTTGTTGGCGCCGGAGAGGGTGAGCTGGCGGAGGAGGGTGGCTTCCTGATCGGGGGTGAGGGCGCGATTGGTGTCGGGGTCGTGGTAGGAGGGGAATTTGTAGCCGAGGTTTTCGAGGGTGAAGTCGAGGCGGTCGGCGAGGCGGTGGGCGTTGAGGAGGGCTTGGGGGAGGTCGGCGAAGAGTTGTTCGATGTGGCGGGGGGATTTGAGGTGACGTTCGGCGTTGGCTTCGAGGAGGGTGCCGGCGTCGTCGAGGGTGCGGTGGTGGCGGAGGCAGGTGAAGGCATCGGCGAGGAGGCGGTCCTGGCGAGTGGCGAAGAGGGGGGCGTTGGAGGCGAGGAGGGGGAGTTTGAGGTGGGCGGCGAGGTCGCGGAGGAGGGTTTCGAGGCGGCGTTCGCCGCGGCGGTGGTGGCGGGTGAGTTCGATGTAGAGGTTGTTTTGGCCGAAGGTGGCGAGGAGGTGTTGGGCGGTTTCGAGGAGGGATTCGCGAGTGGGGTTGGGGAGGGATTCGGGGGTTAACAAGGCGGTGAGGCCGGAGGAGTGAGAGGGAAGAACACCCAATGTCGAACAAGGAATGTCCAATTTCCAAGTGGGGGAGCTGGGGTTGCAGTGGAGGTCGGTGAGGAGGCGGGTGAGGTTTTGGTAGCCTTGGCGAGTTTGGACGAGGACGGGGATCTGGCAGGAATGCGGAATGCCGAATGTGGAATGCGGAAGTTCGAGGGTGGTGCCGACGAGGGCGCGGATGTTGTGTTGTTTGGCGGCGTGGTGGGCGCGGGCGGATCCGTAGATGCCCATGTGGTCGGGGAGGGCGAGGGCGGTGTAGCCGAGTTCGGCGGCACGGCGGATGAGGTCCTCGGGATGGCTGGAGCCGCGGAGGAAGGAGAAGCAGGAACGAGTGTGGAGCTCGGGGAACATTTTTTCAGGAGTGGGGAAGAGGAATTTTGAAAAGGTTAGAGGTCAGGGATTAGGAGATTAAAAATTTGGAGGAGGGAGAGGAAAGGGCTTGAGTCGGAAGGGGAGGGTGCCTAGAAGGTTAGTGGTCTGGGCCTTAGTGGTCTGGGCCTTAGGGGTTTGGGCGAAAAATGAACCAAGCACACACATGAAGACGTATCTATTGGTGGGACTGATGAGCGCGGGACTGATGGCTTCGGCCTCGAGTGCGATCATTCAATTTGATTTGCAGGGTCAGGCGGGAGCGGGGCTTTTGCCGGGTAATGAATTGCATGTGGTGACGGGCGGCGGGATGGGTGGGGAGCTTGGTGCGGGGATTTCGTTCAATGATTCGACGAATATTCTGTCGATCATTGTGGGGTGGGGGTCCGGAAACGGGTTTGTGAATTTGTCGGGGGTGGCGACGGCGGCGCACCTGCATGGACCGGCGAATCAGACTACGGCAGCAAGCGTGTTGGTGCCTTTGACCATTTCGAACACCTCGGCTTCGAATGGCGGGATTACGCAGAACATTATTATTGGAAGTGGTGATGTGGCCGATCTTCTGGCGGGGAACGTGTATCTCAACGTGCATACCGGGGCGAATCCTGGTGGTGAGATTCGCGGGAATCTGGTGCAGGTGCCGGAGCCATCGGGGATGTTGCTGTGTGCTGCGGGGTTGTTGCTGTTCCTGCGGCGGCGTCGTTAGAAGCGGGCCGGTGATTATTTCAGAGAGAAGGTCGGAGGGCGTTGGTCCTCCGGCCTTTTTCTTGTGCCGGTTCATGTTGTTCATTGGTGTGGTTCAGTAGAGGCCTTCGAGTTGCCAGGTGTGTGGGGGGAGGTGGGCGAGGCGGAGGAGGGAGTTGTTCTGGAGTTCGATGTCCCACTCGGTGTGTTGCCAGCGGTCGGCGGGGTTCCACCAGTGGCCGGAGAGGGGGAAGGGGCCGAGGGTATTGATAACGGGGCCCTGGTGGGGGCCGTCGAGGAGGGCGAGGGGGTGGTGATGGCGGCCGCGGGGTTCGGAGGCGACGTGGATGGGGATGGGGGGGCGGTAGCGGCGTAGCGGCAGGGCCGTTGGAATGCGGAATGCGGAGTGCGGAATGCGGAGTGGAGAAGTTGGAGCGGGAGAGGGCGCTGCGCTGGAGAGGGAGGTTGTGGGTTGCAAACCCGCGCTCCACAGGGTGAAGGAGTCGGGTTTGTGGGAGTCGAGGAGGAGGGGGGTGCCGAGGCGATGGGGGCCGAGGAGGGCTTCGATGCGGGCGAGGGTGTCGGCGAATTTGTTGGGGTCGCGGAGGGCGTGTTCGAAGAGGTGGTGCTGGGCTTCGGCGGGGAGGGTGG
>JAQCFL010000055.1 GCA_027619375.1 Verrucomicrobiota bacterium
AGATCCGGGGCATCGACACCCCCCTCTGCACCTTCCGCGACCTCCGCCGAGAACCGCTGCAGACCTAGTGGCCAAACAAGGGCATCAGTCCAAAGCGAATCGCAGAAAAAGCCCATCGATGCCGGGAGCGGGAGCTGAGCAGCCAGATCCCTGCTCCCACGCGACCGGTGAAAAACGAATGCCGGCTGCAGTAAATGAGGTGCGCGCCCTTAGTCCAGCCCAAGGTTGATCTCGCACTCCGGCAGCTTCGCCTTCAGCGCATCCGCACCTTCCTTCGTCGCCTTCGATTGCCAGAGGTAGAGCTTCCGCAGCTTGCTCAATCCCTCCAGCTTCTTCAGTCCCTCATCCGTCACCGCAGTGCTGACGAGGTTCAAATATTCCAGCTCCGGCAGCTTGCTGATCGTGTCCAGCGCGGCGTCCGTCACTGCCGTTTCATTCAACTTTACCCGCTGCAGGTGCGGCATCGAGGCCAAATGCGCCACTCCGGAATCAGTCACCGAGGTTGCCCCGATTTCCAACTCCACAATCGCATTGCCCACCGGCAATAGCTTCTCCACACCCTCATCGCCAAAGTCCTTCCGCATGCTCACCGCCGTGAAGGTCAGGTCACTCGAATCCTGTGACACATAGCGCAGCGCATTCGGGAAGCTCTTGCCCACCTCATCGATCGCCTTGCCCAGCTCAGCACGCTTTGCCTCGGCCGCCGCCTGCGCCTTCGCCGCCGCTTCTGCCGCCGCAGCCTGCTTCGCAAGCAACTCCTCGGGCGGCACCAGCTTGGCCACACCCTGCAGAATCTCCGCCGGAGGATTGTTCTCCTTCAAGGTCGTCCCCACCGGAGCACCGGACGTGATCCACCAATCGATGATGGCGATCTCATGTGCCCCCAGTTGATCCTTGTCCTCGGGCGGCATGTGCTCGTCCTCGTCGACGGGCAGATGAATCGCGTAGTGAATGTAGCTGTTCTCCAAATCTCCCGGCGTGATGCCAGGCTCATCCGAGGAACCACCCTTCTTGAGCGACTCCATGTCCGTCATCACGAACTTCCCCTTGATCTTCTTCTTCCCACTCGGATTCTTGTCCGCATCGGCGTGGCACTCATAGCATTTGCCATGCAAAATCGGCACGATGATCTCCTCGTAAACCAACCGGTCCTCCGGCGCTTTCGCCACTACCGGCAGCGTGTCCGGCTTCTCCGGACCCGTGCCGAATACCTTGCTGATGTATGGTCCAAACGGATCGCCGTGGGTCATCTCACCACCACCGTGCGCGGACCAACCCAGCAGGCCCATGGTGACGACGAGCAGGATGCCATAGATCGGCGACTTGCTCCCCGAGTGGTCCGCCCAAATCTTCGCGAGGAAGGCCAAGGTCCCCACCACCGTGAAGGCGATGCTGCCCCACATGTGCCAGATCGCCTCATCGAGCGACCTGTCTCCCTGTCGAAACAACAAGCACCCAAAAATCGTCGCAACCACCGCACTCACCACCCCGACAAACATCGGAAACGAGGTCTGCGGACGCCATTTGTCAAAACTCAACAAGCCAGTCAGTTCCATGGCCAATACCAGCACGAAAATCCCGATCGGTAAATGCAGAACGACGGGATGCAAATTTCCAAGAAATTCGGTCAGGTCGGTCAGGACGATCTTATCTCCCGCGAACTGCGTGATGTACCCGAGGACAGTGACCGCCACCGCCATAATCAGCGCCGACACGGTGACAAGCATCAATCCGGCCGTTCCGTGCTTTCCGCCGCCTTCGAGTGCTTCGATTTCTTCAGTCATGAGCTACTCCCCCTACGCTGTATTACCCCCCCCTCTTTCCCTCTCCCCCCGATTAATCAATATCAATCGGCGGACTTTCCTTCTCCTTTTTCCCCTTCCCCACCCCGAAAAGCCCCCTCAGATCCAGCCCCAGATAGGCCAGCGCATTCAGAAAGACGACCAGCGCAACCCCCTCATCGATGAACGGCAACGGATCCGGCACCCACCCGAACCCGAACACATACACCCCGGACACCAGGGCCACGACGAGCGCTAGAAAACGTTTCATGACGGGTAATCTACCCCCATTTCCACCCCGAACAACCCATCGTTCCCCGGTCCCCCTGGCCACGGGAGAAATCTCGTTCCCCCTCTGTCCCCTGTCATAGATCTCTCATGTCCGAGGCCTCCGCCGCCGCTCCCCCCCTCTGGGCCCTCGGCTCCATCGCCGCCATGGCCGCCCTCCACCACATCATCAGCCGCAAGGAAATCGAAGCCCGCTGGGGTGACGTCAGCAGCGGTGCGGCCTTCGAACGCGCCTGCCTCGGCCTCCTCCGCCTCAAGGAGGAACGCTACCACCCCAAGAACTGGCGACCCATCATCCTCGCCATGAGCGGCGGTGCCTTCATGCGCAACCACCTCGCCGAGTTCGGCTACTGGCTCACCTCCGGCCACGGCGTCCTCAGCCTCGCCCAGATCATGACCGGCGACGTCGAGGACAGCATCGAAAAGCGCCAGGAAGCCTAGGCCCGCCTCCGGAAATTCATCGCCGCCGAGGAAATCGACGCCTTCCCCGCCTTTGTCGTGGAGGAAGATCTCCTCCAGGGAGCCAAGGCCATCCTCCAATGCCACGGCCTCGGCGGTTTCAAGGCCAACACCGTCCTCCTCGGCTGGTCCGAGAACGCCGAGGCACAAAGCACATGCGGACGACTCCTCCGTCTCATCCACGACTTCGGCCGCAGCCTCATCATCGTCCGCTGCAAACAGGAGGAACGCATCCGCTGGACCTCCCCCGTCGGCACCATCGACCTCTGGTGGCGGGGCGGCACCAACGGAGCCCTCATGCTCCTCCTCGCCAACCTCCTCATCCAAAACCCCGACTGGCACCGCAACCCCATTCACATCCTTCACGTCATCGCCCCCGGCAGTGGCGAATTCAAGGTCCATGAAGCCCTCAACAAGATGCGCGAGACCGCCCGCGTCAAAGCCACCGTCGAGGCCGTCGAGGACGATGGCAGCCTCGCAGGCCTCAAGGAAAAATCCCGCGCTGCCGCCGTGGTCATGATGAGCTACAACCTCCCCGACAACGAGGAGGTCCCCCTCTTCACCCCCGAAGTCGCCGCCTGCATGGACGAATTCCGCAACGTCCTCCTCGTCTCCAGCGCGGGCGGCATCTCCCTCGTCACCTGATCCCGGGTTTCCCCTGCCCTATTCCGTGTCCGGCCCGTCCGGCTCCATGTCCTCGCCACCATGGGAAAGGATGAACTGCAGGTCCTCCAGTCCCAGGTTGCTGGCAAAGCCCTCGTCGCCCAACACGTTCGTGACCAAGGCGGTCTTCTGGTGCTGCAAGACGCGGATCTTCTCCTCCACCGAATCCCGCGTGAGGAGCCGGTAGGCGATGACCTGGTTCTTCTGTCCAATCCGGTGCGTCCGGTCGATGGCCTGGTTCTCCACCGCCGGGTTCCACCACGGATCGTAGAGGATCACGTAGGAGGCCGAGGTCAGGTTCAGACCCGATCCACCCGCCTTCAGCGAAAGCAGGAACACCGAGGGATCCTTGGTGGTCTGGAACTTCTCGATCTCCCCCTTCCGGTCCTTGGTCTGGCCGGTCAAATAGTTGAAGGGCCGGCTCTCCACCTCCAGCTGCGTCTTGAAGATGTCGAGCATCGAGACGAACTGCGAGAAGACCAGCACCTTGTGCCCCTCCTCGCGAAGTTGATCGAGCAGGTAGAACAACGCGGTGGTTTTCGCGCTCTCCTCCTTCAAGTACTTCGGATCGATCAGCCCCGGGTGACAACAGATCTGACGCAGTCGCATCAGGCCCTGCAAAATCGCAAAGCTGTTCTTCTTCACCGCCTCGTCCGAGTCGAGTCCGAGCAACGCCTTCTGAATGCGCTTCAGCTCCGCCTTGTACATGTCCAGCTGCACGCCTTCCATCTTCGCGTAAACCTCCTCCTCGGTCCGTGGCGGAAGATCCTTCGCCACCTGCCCTTTTGTCCGGCGCAGGAGGAACGGACGCAAACGCGCCGCGAGCCGAATTTGCGACTGCGGATCCTTTCGCTTGTCGAAGCGCTTCTTGAAGTAGGCTCGTGATCCCAGCACCCCGGGCATCGCGAAAGCCATCAGACTCCACATGTCCATCAGGCGGTTCTCGATCGGTGTTCCGGTCAGGACCAGGCGATTCTCCGCATGCAGCTCCCGGGCGCTCTTCGCCGCCTTCGAGTCGGGGTTCTTGATCTGCTGGCCCTCGTCGAGGATGATCACCAGCCACTTGATCTTGTTCAACTCGTCGCCACCCACCCGCAGCTGGGCGTAGTTCAGGACAAGCATGTCGACCTCGTTCTTCACATAATCGAGGTCGAGTTCGTCGCGGCTCCGTAGGACCTGCACCTTCAGCTCCGGGGCAAAGCGCTCCGCTTCCACCGCCCAGACATCGAGCACCGACTTCGGACAAACCACCAGGGCCGGCATCCGCTTGCCCTGCTCCATGGCTATGTTGCGCAGCCAAAGAAGATAGGTGATGCTCTGGATCGTCTTCCCAAGACCCATGTCGTCCGCAAGGATACCACCAAAGTGGTTCGTGGCGAGGTAAGCGAGAAACTTGAAGCCATCCACCTGATACGGCCGCAACGTCGCATTGAGCGAATCCGGAACCTCCGCCTCAACCTCGATCACGATGTCCTTGGCGCGATCCTTGATCCGCTTCCAAGCCTTCGGATCGAACACCTCCGCCGCCTTCGGATCGGCCAGCTGCATGGCATGCATGCGGTGCGTCTCGCCGGACAGGTCGAACGGATCGAGTCCGAGCCGCGTCACCGCATCACGCTGATCCGGATCCAACTTGATCTCCAATCGCATCCACGACCCGTCGTCCATCCGCACATAGCCGCCCCGGGCCGCCACCAATTGACGGATCTGCACCTTGGTGAGGTTCACTCCCTCCACGTCGATCACCACCCGCAGGTCGAACCAGTCGATGTCCTGGTTCACCACCTCGAACCGCACCGCCGCGGTGACCGGATCGGCAAGGATGGTGGAAAGCTTGTTGTCCATCTCCAGCTCCAGGGAGGCCGGCATTCCTCCGCACCACTCCGCAAACTTCTCGGGGAACTGCTTGGTGATGCGTGTCTTGAAGGCGTCCAGCTTCTCGTCGTAGCTCATCCCCATTTCCGCCAGAAGCGCCGGCACGGGATACAGCTTCTCCCGCGCAAAGCGCAGCAGCTGCTTGCCCTTCACCGGCTTCTGATCGACCATCTCCCATCCGCCCTTGATGAGCTTCTCCTCGCGGCGACCCTTCTTCTCGAGGGCCGTCACATCGACCACCAGGTGCTCGGTTTCCGCTGCGGTCAGGCCCTGCACGATCTTCATGTCGAAACGCGGGAAGAGGTCCAGATCGACCACCCGCTTCTTCATCGACTCGGGCAAACTCGCCCCGATCTTCCGCAGAAACTCCACGCCCTCGAGACTATCGATGACACTCTTCGGAATCAGGTAGCGCGGCATCACGTCCGTTTCCTCCAACCAGCGCGGCGGACCCGGGAAAACCGTCTCATCCGACTGATAAAGCTCCTCCCGCCCCGGCAGCAAACGCACCGAGTGGGAGACGTTTTCCCCCGACTTCGTCACCAATTGCAGCGCAAAGGAGGTCGGGTTGTAGAGATCGTCCTCGCACACCCAGCGCAACGCGTCGGGCACGACCTTGAAATCATTCTCGTCGAGATTCACCAAACGTCCCTTCAGCTCCTTCTGGCGGAACAGGCGATTCAGAAAACGACAGCTTTTCTCCTCGTCCAGATCCAGAATCGGTTCGCCGGTCTCGCCGAAGTGCATCAGGAAGTGTTCCCAGATGATCCGGCTCGGCGCGTCGATGCTCAGCGCGGAGTCTTTAAACAAATCCACCAATCGGTCGATGTCATTCTTCTCGCGCAGCACCGTCCACTCCCGACCCTCCGCCTGCACCTCCACCCGGGCCTCGTTGATCGTGGAGACAACCCGAAAGGCAGCCGCCGTCGGTCCCGCCTGCGGAGGACGCTCGATAACCTGCTCGATCCGGTCATACCACGCCGCGATCTCCCGCTCCTGCTCCCAGTCGCTCATCTTCCGCTGCACGTTCGCAAGGTTCGTGATGGCGTTCATGAATTCCGGAAACGGCAGCTTCCGCTTGTAAAAGGCGTAGGCGATGTAGTTCCAGAACTCGACGATATCCCCCGGAGGCACCGGCCAGAGCTCCAGCGGCTCGTAGCTGTTGATCTCCCAGCGCGGACTCAGGCGCACCATGTCGTGGTCATGCACCTCCCCCTCGATCACGTAGCGCCGATAGCGCTTCTCCACCTTCGTGACGAAATCCGCCTCCTTGTCGTCCAACTCCCGGTCCAATTCGGCTTCGATCAGATCTAGGATCGGCGTGTCATCAAATTCGTTGGGACTCTCCGGCAGATCCTCCCCCCGATGCACCCGCTCAAGCATCGTTGCGTACATGGCCGAGCCGGCGATCTTCTCATCCGCCTCGGTGCAGTTGCCAAACCAACGGTTGCCCTGCAGACGCAGCGTGGTCCGGTGCGTCCCGCTTTTGTCCTCCACCCGGCCCTGGATGAAGAGGTGGTTGCCAAAAATCTGCGTAACGGCGCCGTCTTGCAGGAGTTTTTCCCCGCGCTTGCGGACATCTTCCGGGAAGCTGTTCAGGAAATTCAGCGTCGCGCGATCAGGATTCAGCGCGGACATGATGGAGTCTGACATGATACTTATGGTCCCTCCTTCCCTTGGAGCTCGATTCAGGCCGCGCAGATATGCGGCCCAGTCGAGCCATGCCGGGACGGGGTGGCGACGCTAACACAGGTTTGCAAATTCGAGCAACAACAGATCCATCCCTTTATTCACAGGCCGAAACAGGCTCCCGCCCCTCCCCCGCCCGCCTCCGCATCCAAAGACGCACCACCACCCCGTCCACCGGCCCAAACAACCACGCAAGGGTGAATAGTCCACCCCCCGCAAGCACCACCGCCGCCCCGGTGTTGATCCCCAGGCTTAGCGCCAGCCAGACCCCGCCCACACTGGAAAGCAGGGCATGTACCCCCGCCAGCAATAGAATCATCGGCAGCCGGTTCGCGCACAAGTACGCCGTCGCCCCCGGCAGAATGAGCAGCGCGATGACCAGGATCGCCCCCACCGCCTGAAACGCCGAAACGACCACAAAGGAGGTCAATCCCATCAAGACCAACTGCACCACGGCCGGAAAGTACCCGTAGGAGGCCGCCAGACTCGGATCGAAGGAGGAAACGAGGAGAATCCGATACAGCACCGCCACCACCACCGTCGCCGAAACCCCCACCACCGCAAAGCTCACCAAGGGCCGCGGAAATTCCAGCCCCCACCACTCCACCCGCGGATAGCCCTGCAAATACTCCACCTGCCCGAAAATCACGCAGTCCGGATCCAGATCGACCTTCCCGGCCTTGAGCCCGATCAAGAGCACGCCGAGCGCAAAGAGCGAGGTGAAGGAAATCCCGATCGCCGCGTCCTGCTTGATCCGGCTCCGGTAGTGGATCAACTCGATCAACAGCGTCGCCAACACCCCGGACAGGCCCGCCCCGATCAACAACCACGGCGAATCGAGCGTCCCCACCACCAGGAAGGCCAGCACGATCCCCGGCAGCACGCTGTGACTGATCGCATCGCCCACCAGGGACATCTTCCGCATCACCAGAAAGGTCCCCACCTGCGAACACCCCAGCGCGGTGAAAAAACACGCCAGCCCGAACCAAACGAGCAGCTTGGTCGGGATGATGATGTCCGTTGCGGCGAGCAGGTCCATGTCAGCTGGTCGTGTGAATCGGTGGGGCCGACGGCTGCGGAATGGGACTGCCGTGCGGATCGGTTTTCGGGAAACCCAACTCGGCCTCCAAACGCTGAATGGCTTCCTCTCCCAGCAGGTGCTCCACGATCTCCGCGTCGTCGTGCACGTGGTCGGCCTGATACTCGGCTTCGTTGGTCAGGTAGAGTTCCCACAAGCGGTGATTGCGCACCACCCGCGCCGCCTGCCGCCAGCCTTCCTCGCTCAACACCAGGCGCTCTCCCCCATTCCGCCGAATCAAGGCCCCCGCGTGCTCCAACATCTTCAACTCCCGCTCTGCCCCCTCCCGATCCAGCCGGCGCTCCGCTTCAAACGCCCCCACCGTCACTCCCTCCGCCGGAAATCCCTCCCGCTCCAGTACCCGATAGATGTCCTTCAACACGTTCTCCCGCTGAATCCGCTGCCGCTGCCCCCGGTCCCGCCAGAATCGCGCCGCCAATCCATGTCGCGGCGCAAACACATAGGCCACCACGAACAGAGCCGTCGCACACAAGGCGATCACCGGCCCCGCCGCAAAGTCACTGATCGACCCCGACAACAAGGTCCCGCCCACACTCGCCAATATGGTGAACAGCACCGAAAACACCATCATCCGCGGAAAACGATCCGTCATCAGGTGCGCCGTCGCCGCCGGCGTGATCAACATCGCCGAGACCAGCACCACCCCCACCGCCTGCATCGCCACCACCACCGCCATGGTCAACAGTACGGAGAACATCAGCGTCAACCATGTCACCGGATAGCCGAGATTGTGCGCATAGCCTTCGTCGAAACTCACCACCAGCAACGGCCGCCGGAACAGGAACACCGCCACCCCCACGATCGCCGCCGCCCCCAGCATCAACCGCAGATCCGTCGCATCGATCGCCGCCATCTGCCCATAGAGAACCCCCTGCACCCCCGCCGGTTCACCAAACCCAAACAGCGCGATGCCGCCAGCAAAGAAGACGGACAACACAACCCCCAACCGCGCATCCTGTTTCAGCCGCGTGCTATTCCCCAGCACCGTCACCACCATCGCCCCCAACACCCCCGCCACCAGCGCACAAAACAGGATCACCAGCGGATTCTTCGCGTTCTCCACCCAGCCCTCCCGCGCCAGCCATCCACTCAGGAAAAACCCCGCCACCACCCCGGGAAACACCGCGTGCGAGAGCATGTCCCCGAACAACGACTCCCGCCGCAGCACCACGAAGGTTCCCAGCAACCCGCTCGCCAGCCCCAGCGCCAGCGACGCGATCAAGGCCAGCGTCAATCCGCTCAACCCGCTCAGCCCTGCCCCGAGGATCATATTCATGGCTCGTTCTTGGGATGCAGTTTGCCCGTCCCCTCCCGCGCCGCCTTCTCCGCCATCTCGGAAAGGATCGTCAAGCGTCCCCCATAGGTTTTCTGCAACAGCTCCGTCGTGAACACCTCCGCCGTCGGCCCAAACGCCACCAGGCGCATGTTCAACAACAACAGCATGTCGAAATATTCCCGCGCCGACTGGAGGTCGTGGTGCACCACGATCACCGTCTTCCCTTGCGATCGCAGTTCCTTCAGCAATTCCACGATCGCCGATTCCGTTGCCGCATCCACTCCAGCAAAGGGCTCATCCATCAAATAGAGATCACTGTCCTGCGCCAAGGCCCGCGCCAGAAACACCCGCTGCTGTTGACCACCACTCAGGTTCCCGATCTGCCGCTTCGCATACGGCAGCATCCCCACCCGCTCCAACGCCTCCCGCGCCCGACGCCGCTGCTCCTCACCCACCCAGCGAAAGGGCCCCAGCTTTCCATAGGTCCCCATCAGCGCCACATCCATCACCGTCACCGGAAACTCCCAGTCGATGCTCTCCCGCTGCGGCACGTAACCGATCCGCTTCAAACTCTCCTTCACCGGCTTCCCAAAGACCTTCACCCACCCCCCCGTGGAACGCACCACCCCCATCACCGCCTTGATCAAGGTCGACTTCCCCGCCCCGTTGGGCCCCACGATCCCGATCAAATTTCCCTCCGGGATGACCACGTCGATCCCATACAGCACCGGCCGCTTCCGGTAGGTCACCGTCAAATCATGGGTCTCGAGCGCAATCATGGAACATCGTCAAAACTTCACGGTCACTCCGGTAAACACCGCGAGATCCTCCGCATCCTCATTCAAGCCAACCATCGCGCCAAGGTCCAACTGCCGGAAATCCGACAGGGCCCAGGTCACCCCGCCGCTGCCATAAGCCTCGTAGGGATGATCCCCCGCCACCCCAAGATACTCCAGGTAGCACCCGACCCGTTCCGTCAGGTCCACCCCGAGCACCGCAGTGTGCGAGAACTCGAAATCGGTGTCGTCCTCCTCCTCGTCGTAAACCGCGGCTCCCTCGGCCTGCACGGCCACCCCCCAGCGGTCCGCCACGCGCCAGGCGAGGGGCACGATGACCCCCCCCTCCCAGTGGTCGTTGCTGACCTCCGAGAAGACCGGGGCCTTCACGTAGGGCATCACCGCCAGGGCGGTCTCCCCTCCGTCGTTCCCCCAGAGGTTCCACTTCAGGCGCACCTCGATGTCGCCCACCCCGTCCGCCTCGGTCACCCCGCCATTCTTCTCGCGCTCCTCCACCCAGGGGGAGAGCACCAGTTGCAGGTCCATGCAGTCGTTGATTCCGTACTTGAGATTGGTCTCCGCAAAGGACCACCACTCGGACTCCACCCCGCCGGAGCGGTCCCGCCCGTAGGCCAGGAAGCTGGTCTCCAGCTGGAAATGCCCGGCATCCACCGTCACCGGGCTCTCCGTGGCGTCCGGCCGGTCGGCCTCGAGGTCCCGGAGCCCCGGCGACACGGCCATGGCCGTCGCGCAGGTTCCCCCCGTCAGTATTGCTGTCAGTGTTCTTTTCTTCATTACTTCAATCCGTCCACGATGCTGTTCACGTTGTGCTTCACCATGCCCACGTAGGTGCCCTTGTCGTAGCGCTCGCCATGCAGCTCGACTACGTCGCCCGGGGTCCCCATCGCGTCTGAAAACAACTCCTCCCCGCTGGCCCGCACCCCCGCCTCGGCGGCCACTGCGGCGATGGCCTTGGGGTTCACGCTGGTCTCCGGGAAAATGGTGCGGATTCCCCGCTGCCCGATGAACTTCACCAGCTCGGCGCGGTCCTTGAGGCCCGGCTCGGACACCGTGGAGACGCCCTGCAGCCCCCGCACCTCGAAGCCGAAGCCCCGGCCGAAGTAAAAGAAGGCGTCGTGGCTGGTGACCAGGAGGCGCTGGTCTTCCGGCACCTCCGCGACCCGCTCCAGCGCCCAGGCCTTCAGCTCCTCCAGCCGCTTCTCATAGGCACTACCACGTTCCTCGTAGTATTCCGCCCCCTCCGGGTCGATTTCCGAGAGTCCCTGCACGACCACCTTGACAGTCTCCTTCCAGAGTTCCGGGTCGCCCCAGACGTGCGGGTCGTAATGCCCCTCGAAGTCCTCCTGCGGCTCAAGGAGCATCTCCTCCGGGATGCCGCCGGTCACCGCATGCACCCCTCCCCGCCGCTCCGCCAGCTTCTCGAGGCTCTCCTGCATCTTTCCCTCCAGGTGCAACCCGCAGTAGAAAACCGCGGCGGCCTCCTCCAGGAGCGCCGCGTCGGTGATCTTCGGCTTGTAGGTGTGCGGGTCGATTCCCGGACCCATGAGGCCCTCCACCCGCACCCGCTCTCCCCCCACTTCCTTCACGAGGTCGTGGACCATGGTCACCGTCGCCACCACCAAGGGACGCCCATCCGATTCCTCCCGCTGCTTCTGACACCCCACCCCCAGCAACGCCAGCAACCCCGCACACCCGGCCAATCCGATCTTCATAGCGCCAAAATAGGCCTCCCTCCCACCTTCCGCAACTCAATTATTAGCCTGGGCTAATTTTTATTCCTCCGCCTAATTTTTCCCGCAGAGGTGGGCCTTTCATTTCGTCGGAATTGGCGTAAGGAAGACGGAAACCCCATGGTTGCACTGAATTTCAGCCCAATTGAGGAAATCGTCGCCGATGTCGCTGCGGGCCGCTTGGTCATCGTCGCCGACGATCCCGGCCGCGAGAACGAAGCCGACCTCATCGGTGCCGCCTCCCTCGTCACCCCCGAGATGATCGCATTCATGGCCTCCCAAGGCCGTGGCCTCATCTGCGCCCCCATCACCGCCGAGCGCGTCGAAGCCCTCGATCTCCCCCCCATGTCCCGCCGCAATCGCGAGGGCCACCGCACCGCCTTCACCGTTGCCGTCGATGCCGCCCGAGGCATCACCACCGGCATCTCCGCCGCCGACCGCGCCCTCACCATCCAACTCCTCGCCGACCCCGAAGCCGGTCCCGACACCCTCGTCCAACCCGGCCACGTCTTCCCCCTCCAAGCCATGGAGGGTGGCGTCCTCCGCCGCGCCGGCCACACCGAGGCCGCCATCGACCTGGCCCGCATGGCCAATCTCCCCCCCGCCGGCATCCTCTGCGAAATCATGTACGAGGACGGCACCATGGCCCGCGTCGGCGATCTCGGCGACTACCAGCGCAAACATGGCCTCAAGGCCTGCACCATCGCCCAGATCATCGAGCACCGCCGCCGCCAAGAGAAACTCGTCGAAAAGGAATCCACCATCGAAATGCCCACCGACTTCGGCGATTTCGACTGCCACCTCTACCGCGTCCTCACCGACGGCTCCCACCACCTCGCCCTCACCCGCGGCGAAATCAAGCCCGATTCCCCCACCCTCGTCCGCGTCCACTCCGAATGCCTCACCGGCGATGTCTTCGGCTCCCGCCGCTGCGACTGCGGTGGCCAACTCCACACCGCCATGGAGCTCATCGCCCGCGAGGGCGGCGTCCTCCTCTACCTCCGCCAGGAAGGCCGCGGCATCGGCCTAGCCGCCAAGATCCACGCCTACAAACTCCAGCAAGAGGGCCTCGACACCGTCGAAGCCAACGAGAAACTCGGCTTCGCCTCCGACCTCCGCGACTATGGCATGGGCGCCCAGATCCTCCACGACCTCGGCGTCCGCAAGATCCGCCTCCTCACCAACAACCCCAAAAAGGTCGTCGGCCTCGACGGCTACGGCCTCGAAATCACCGAGCAACTCCCCCTCCGTCTCGACCCCAACCCACACAACGAGCGTTACTTGGAAACAAAGCGCAGCAAGCTCGGCCACACCCTCTGATCCCTCCCCCCTCTCGGGTGCATTGACATCCCCGGACCCACACTCCATACCTCCGCCATGTCGAAGGCACTCCACCAGAAACCCCGCATGCTGGGCAACAAGCGCACCCGTCTCGCCATCGTCGCGTCCAAATACAACGAGCGCTACACCAACGCCCTCGTCGATGCCGTCATCGATGAACTCGGCGAATACCTTCCCCAGGCCCGCGTCGACCTCGTCCGCGTCCCCGGTGCCTTCGAAATCCCCGTCACCGTCAAGGCCCTCATCAACCTCGAACAACCCACCGTCGTCATCGCCCTCGGCGTCATCATCGAGGGAGAAACCGCCCACGCCGACCTCGTCGCCCGCAGTGTCACCGACGCCCTCCAAAAAATCGCCGTCCAGTCCCGCACCCCCATCATCCACGAAGTCCTCCTCTGCAGCACCGAGGAACAGGCCGCCCAACGCTGCCTCAACGAGGACATGAACCGCGGCATCGAGGCCGCCCGCGCCGCCGCAGCCATGGTCGATGTCTTCAGCGAGATCGACCGGAACGGCAACCTGCGCATGCTCCCCACCAATGTCTAGCCGTCGGCAAATCCGCGAAGCGGTGGTCCAGTTCCTCTATGCGGCCGATCCCTCCCAGCCGCTCCTGCCCGACGCCCTCGAGTCGCCGGCCCTCGATCTCCTGCTCGAACCTCTCCGCGACCGACTCTCCCTGGCCCGTGCCAAGGCCGTCGCCCACCTCCAACAAGGCCGCTCCAGGTTCCTCGCCTCCTATCGCGACCTCGTCCTCCGCCTCGCCCGTCTCGATCTTTCCGACAGCGATGAAAGCGCCCTCCCCTCCGTCCACGATCTCTTCGACGCGGAAACCGAAATCGAGGAGAACCTCGACATCCTCCAGCGCGAACTCAACGGCAACAAAAACCCCAACCGCCTCGAGGACCTCCTCACCAAACTGCGCCTCCTCAACCAGAAAAGCCGCGCCGCCTCGGCCCGCTTTCACGACACCCGCACCGACCTCCCCGCCCTCAGCACCCTCCGCAAGGACGCCATCGCCCTCACCACCGACCTCCCCCGCTATGCCGAACGCCTCGAACAGGCCCTCGACCCCGCCCCCCCCTTGCTCCCCGAACTCGCCAAAGTCCGCAAGGCCCACGCCGCCATCGCCGAGCTCCGCACCGAAGTCTCCTCCCGCCTCACCGCCATCGCCAAAAATCTCTCCACCCTCGACGAACTGATCAATTCCAGCCTCGAAAACTACCGTCCCGACCGCGTCGACCGCGTCGATCGCGCCATCCTCCGCCTCGCCGCCCACGAATTGCTCCATTGCCCCGACATTCCCGCCCCCGTCTCCATCGACGAGGCCATCGAGCTGGCCCGCGCCTTCGGCACCACCGACTCCCCCCGCTTCGTCAACGGCATCCTCGACCGCATCCGCCAGGGAGCCTCCCAACCCAGCGACAATTTGTAATCGCCCCTCCCCAGCCTCTCCGATAGCCTCCTCAACCATGCCCCGGCGCTATCCGACGCTCTACCAACAACGCACCCTCTGGAACGCCGCCACCGGCCTCAGCATCGTCCTCCTCGGCACCATGATCGTCGGCCTCGTCTGGCTCAGCGGTCAGATCTTCGGCTACCTCCAGCCCGTCCTCGTCCCCCTCGCCGTGGCCGGCATCGTCGCTTACCTCCTCGACCCCGCCGTCCAATGGATCCAACGCAAAGGCCTCTCCCGCCTCCGCGCCGTCATCGTCACCTTCTGCGGCTTCCTCATCGCCATCTGCCTCGGTGCCCTCATCATTGTTCCCCCCATCATCGGGGCCGTCGGCCAACTCGCCACTGACTTCACCTCGTCCGGCACCAAAATCGAGGACATCCTCTCCAACGCGCGCGACAACACCATCATCAAACCTGCCATCGACTGGGCGCTCAGCCCCAGCGAGGACTTCGCAGACGAGTTTCCCAACTACGCCCCTCCCCCTGTGGCCGATGACACGGCTCCCGACACCGCGCCTCTCGAAACTCCGCCCCCGACCAAGGTCCCCTTCAACAAAACCAAGGTCGGCAACTGGGCCATCACCCACATTCCTTCCTTCCTCAGCGTCATCCCCGCCGGCACCAACAAGATCCTCGGCTTCCTCGGCTACCTCATCGGTTTCGCCATGGTCCCCATCTACCTCTACTACTTCCTCAAGGAGGGCTCCACCATGAAGGCCCACTGGCACGACTACGTCCCCCTCCACGCCTCCAGATTCAAGGACGAGGTCGTCGATTGCGTCAGCGAAATCAACGGCTACCTCCTCGCCTTCTTCCGCGGCCAGGTCGTCGTGGCCTTCATCGACGGCATTCTCATCGGCATCGCCCTCTTCATCTTCCAACTCCCCTACGCCCCCGTCATCGGCCTCGCCATGGCCGTCATCGGCGTGATCCCCTTCATCGGAAACATCCTCTGCCTCATCCCCTCCTGCATCATCGCCTACGTCCACTTCTCCAGCTCCGACCCCAACCACCAATGGCTCGGCGACAACCCCTGGGCCTACGTCGGCGTGGTCGTCGCCATCTTTGTCGTCGCCCAACAGATCAACTCCCTCCTCACCGCCCCCAAGATCGTCGGTGACTCAGTCGGCCTCCACCCCATGACGGTCATCTTCTCCATGCTCTTCTGGTCCATCCCCCTCGGCGGCTTCCTCGGCGCCCTCCTCGCCGTCCCCCTCACCGCAGCCGTCAAGGTCCTCTTCCGCCGCTACATCTGGGAAAAGCGCATCATGGAAGCCCCCGACCCGGAACCCGCCGCCTGACCGTGGCGGCGGCTTCCAAGCAACAGTGTTCGGCTTGGATCGTGCTTTGACAATCTGACGGGTTGGCCCGGATACGGGGTTGAATTTCCACGGGCCAATTTCCAAATCTTTCATTGAGGGCCATTACCAGTTCAGCATTCACCATGCCGAACACTCTTGGTTGGAAACCGCCAAGCCGATCCCCCATTCAACCTTCAGGATTCCCTCCCATTCCCCATCCTTGCCATCCCCCCGCGCCCTCCCTACCCTGCGCCCTGCATGCCCTCGCGCCTCCATCTCGGCCTCGCCGCCGCGGCCCTCCTCCTCC